>JAFYGL010000404.1 GCA_017543165.1 Victivallales bacterium
GATGAAATCAGTGAAAATCTGTGGAAATCTGTGGATAAATAAAACATCCACATCTTTAAGATGAGTACTGGATAGTTCAATTTGTCCTTGTTGATTGGTCAAGGTGCGCACACCTATGCAAAATCAAACAGCGGTGTGGTGAAGTACCTGTCGTATGAATCTGGCAGGACAGTTACCACCACCTTGCCAGGTCCCAGTTCCTTTGCCAGGCGCAGTGCGCACGCCACGTTGGTGCCGCTGGATATGCCAGCAGGAAGCCCTTCCAGCAGAGCCAGGTTCCGCGCAGTCTGCAATGCCTCGTCATCAGTCACAATCACATTGCCAGACAGCAGGCTCTGGTCCAGATTCTTCGGAATGAAGCCGTCGCCAATGCCCTGTTGCAGATGCGAACCGATTGCGCCGCCTGCCAGTATTGCCGCGTTTTCTGGCTCCGCCGCCACAATCTTCACATTGGGGAAACGGCTGCGAAGCACACGCCCAATGCCAGACAGCGTGCCACCCGTCCCAAAGCCAGCGCAAAACGCGTCAATCTGCAAATCACCAACCTGCTCCAGTATTTCACGCCCCGTCTTGCTCTCGTGGACAGCGGGGTTGTTGGGGTTTTCGAACTGCTGCGGAATGTAGCCGCCAGGCGTATTCGCCTTGAGTTCCGCCGCCTTTGCCAGGCAGCGCTCCATGCACTCGCCAATGTTGCCATTGTCCTTCACCAGCACGATTTCAGCGCCGTACAGTTTCATCAGGGCGGAGCGCTCGCGGCTCACCGAATCAGGCATGACAATTATGCAGCGGTATCCCTTCTGGTTGCACACCAATGCCAGTCCTATGCCCTGATTGCCACTGGTAGGTTCGATTATGACGGAGCCCTTGCCGATGAGCCCTTCAGCCTCGGCGCACTCTATCATGTTAAGCGCAGTGCGCGTCTTTATGCTGCCGCCCACATTCAGGCCTTCCACCTTCACCAGCACCCTGGCGCTGTTCTGGCCCACCATACGCCTCAACTCTACAAGAGGCGTGTTGCCCACTGCCTCCAATATGGAATGCAATATTCCCTGCATATTCTCTCCCTGGTAATTAGAAGCCTGCCTTTGCGGTGTTCTCAAGTATCTTCCTGTAGTCCGCAATATCGCCGTTGATGACGGAGTTGACCTGGCGTATCTTCCAGTTGATGTGCCATTCGTCTCCAACGTATTCCATGCTGGGCTCCCATCCCAGGCGGGAATCCTTCTGCACGTAGGGGATTGCCTCCTGTGCATTCTGGATTTCCTGCTTGGCAAGTGCCTCTATCTCATCCAGACGCTCCAAGGCGACCTTCGTGTTCGGCGCGTGTATCATCGCCTGGTTAAGCAGCCACCACTGCTTGGTGTTGCGGCAGGTCTTGAACGCGTGCAGCATGAACTTGCCCATGTTCAGTTCCCAGGAGAGATGCTCCCTCTTGCGCTCAGGCGCCGCATTAATTGCAGCCTCGTACAGGCGTATGCCTTCCTGCCACAGTTCGATCAGCTTGTCCAGGCTGCGCAACTCGATTGGGTAGCGGATTGCGCCTGGCGCCTGGTTGATGTTTTCGTATGGCTGGTACAGCGTCTTCACGATGCGCCCGCCAAAGTGCGCGTATGGCGCTGCGGGGAACGCAATTTCCTTCTTGCCC
>JAFYGL010000405.1 GCA_017543165.1 Victivallales bacterium
GAAGTATGCCTGTGCATCCTTGTTGGTGAGGTGGCCGATGACCTTGATTGTGGTCTTGTTTGCGCCGACTGTTCCGTCGCCGCCCAGGCCGTAGAACATGCAGGCTGTGGTACCAGCAGGCTCTGTGGTGATATGCTCGTCAATCTTGAGTGACTTGTTGGTCACGTCATCGTCGATACCCACTGTGAAGCCGTGGAAGCCGCCCTTTTCCAGGTGCTTGTAAACGGCAAGAATCATGGAAGGAGTGAAGTCCTTGCTGGAGAGGCCGTAGCGCCCGCCGATGATTGTGATTGCCGGGTTGTTGACTGCAACCTTCACATCCATGTACAGAGGCTCGCCGATTGCGCCTGGCTCCTTGGTGCGGTCCAGAACTGCGATGCGCTTGACGGTCTTGGGCAGGACTGCCAGGAACTTGTCCGCATAGAAAGGACGATACAGGCGGACCTTGACCAGGCCGTACTTCGTGCCGCGTGTGGCGTTCAGGTATTCGATGGTCTCCTCGATTGCCTCGCAGGATGAGCCCATGGACACGATGACGTCCGTTGCGTCTGGAGCGCCCACATAGTCGAACAGGTGGTATGCGCGGCCAGTGGCCTTTGCGACCTGGTCCATCTTCTCCTGCACGATTGCGCCAACTGCGTCATAGTACTTGTTGACGGTTTCGCGGCCCTGGAAGTAAACGTCACCATTCTGTGCGCCGACCTTGGTGACTGGCTTTTCAGGGCGGAGGCCGCGGGCGCGGAACTCTGCGATTGCCTTCTTGTCAATCAACTCAGCGATGGTCTCGTATGGGATTTCCTCGAACTTGTGGACTTCGTGGGAGGTGCGGAATCCATCAAAGAACTGGAGGAATGGAACCTTGGATGGATAGGTGGAGAGATGCGCCACCAGAGCCAGGTCCATTTCTTCCTGCACGGAGTTCGCGCACAGCATTGCAAAGCCAGTGTTGCGGCAGGCCATCACGTCTGAATGGTCGCCGAAGATTGCCAGGGACTGGCAGGCCAGTGAACGTGCTGTCACATGGAAGACGGTGGGCAGCATTTCACCTGCGATCTTGTACATATTTGGTATCATCAGGAGAAGTCCCTGTGATGCAGTGTAGGTTGTGGTCAATGAGCCAGCAGCCAACATTCCGTGAACTGCGCCAGCCGCGCCTGCCTCGGACTGCATTTCGACAACCGAGACCTGCTTGCCCCAGATGTTCCTCTTGTCTTCCGCCGCCCACTGGTCAACCCATTCACCCATGGTCGATGAAGGTGTGATTGGGTAAATTGCCGCAGTCTCGCTCAACGCGTATGCCACGTATGCTGCCGCGTAGTTGCCATCTTGTGTGTTGATGTTTCCCGACATTCTTTCTTTCTCCTGAATGATTACGGTTCCTAAATTAAAATGCCCCTAAAGGCTAAACAAAACAATACTTGCGGAATTTAACACGCAAGCCCTCTTTGTCAATACGATACCCGCCACGCGGACACGATGTTTATGTGGGCGCCGAGGCGGCGCCCACTCAGGTTGCCTTGGCGAGAACAACCAAAGAGAATCATTATGATTTCCAGCGCATATTACTCCCATTCGATGGTGGCTGGTGGCTTGTTGGTGATGTCATAGACCACCCTGTTCACACCGTTGACCTCGGTGGCTATGCGGCGGGACATGGTCTCAAGCAACTCCCATGGCAGATGCACGATCTGGGCGGTCACTGCATCCACGCTGTTGATGGAGCGAATCGCGATGACATGGTCGTAGGAGCGGTGCCCGTCCTTGATGCCAGTGGAGCGCACGGGGACGTAGATGGCGAAGGTCTGCCAGGTCTTGTCATACCAGCCAGCCTTGCGCAGTTCCTCGGTGACGATGGCGTCCGCCTCGCGCAGCATTGCCAGAGTTTCCCTGGAGATGGGACCCACATTGCGCACGCCCAGGGATGGTCCTGGGAAGGGATGCCTGTACAGCATCTCGCGTGGCATGCCCAGCAGTTCGCCCACCTTGCGGACCTCGTCCTTGAACAGCCTTTCCAATGGCTCAACCAGCTTGAATTTCAGGTCCTTGGGGAGACCGCCCACATTGTGGTGGCTCTTGATGACGCCTGCGGGGTTGCCGTCCAGCGGGATGCTCTCCAGAATGTCAGGGTAGATGGTGCCCTGCCCCAGGAATGGCGCGTCGATTTCCCGCGCCGCCTCCGCGAAGACGTCGATGAATTCCTTGCCGATGATCTTGCGTTTCTTCTCGGGGTCATCCACGCCAGCCAGCTTGTCCAGGAAGCGGTCAGTCGCATCAATGTAGCGCAGATTCATCTTGTAGTGCTTCTGGAAGACCTCCTGCACCTGCTCCGCCTCGTTCTTGCGCAGCAGGCCATGGTTGACGAACACGCAGGTCAGCCTGTCGCCAATCGCCTTGTGCACCAGCACCGCCACAACGGAGGAATCCACGCCACCTGACAGACCCAGCACCACGCGGCCATCGCCCACCTGTGCCTTGATATCCGCCACTGCCTCGTCCACAAAGTTCTCCAGTTTCCACAGGCCGTGGCAGCCGCAGTCCTTCTTGCAGAAGTCCAGCAGAGCCTGGACATTGCAGGCGCCGCTGACGATGGTGGTGGGCAGCCCCAGCTTGTCGAACTTGTGCACATCGTCCAATGGCTGATTTTCATAGCAGATTATCAAGCCAGATGGCTTTTCCGCCATAATGCGCTCTGCTGGCGTGGAATATGGCATTACCATTGTGTAGAAATTGTTGTCCCGCACTTCGCGGGCGATTTTCTGGATGTCCGTCCTTCCAAAGTTCAAAAGGACAATTGTCTCTGGTGTAACTTTCATTTTCTCTCCTGTTTGGGGGATTTTTCGTGAGCGCCGTCGGCGCTCACTCAGGTTGACCAACTTGTTTGTTTTCGTCTGCTGGACATCGCACAGGTTGGTCAATCCCGTTTTTGCAGCATCCCCTTTGTTATTGGCTAATCTCCTATTACAGTCAATGTGAGGCTTGCCTTGCCCAGCATCTGCCCCTCCTTGTAGAGCAGCTTGCGGGGCGCAGGGCGCGTGCCTTTTTCGTGCGCTCCTACGGGCGCGAAAACATCCGATGGCGCGAAAAGCGGCACTTCAATCTGCATGGTGCCGTCAAGCATGGCGGCGTCCAAATCAATGCCGCCTTCCAGTATGAATTCAGTGGAGGTGGTCTTTGACAACTGCTTCTTTCCGTACGCGAATGGGGACGAAGCCACATCGCCGATGACGCCGCCGTAGTGCTTGTCCACAGTGGTTTCCACCGCGCCAAACAGAACGCTGCCGATGTATCTCATCGCCGCATTGAAAGCTGCCTGACCCAGGCTTCTGGAAATGCGGAACTTTATGGCGAAGCGCCCTTCAACATTTTCCTTGAAAAGGATGCGCCTGTACCAGGGAAGCCCGCGCACATCCAGCATGCCAGAGCTGAGGCGCTGCGTCATGGTGGCGGTCTTCGAGGCCACGCCAGTGCGCGGATACAGCAGTTCCGCCTCAAGGATGTGCCTGCTGCTTCCAGAGCCAATGCGCTCCTTCACGTCAATGAATGACAAGAGCAACTCTATTTCCTTCTTGGAGCCTGCCATGTGCCGATCCTTTATTTCCACCACTTGCGGATGTTCTCCACAGTCTCCAGGATGTTTTTGTTCTGCTCGGCGACTTCCGCAATTTCGCGTTCGATAATCAAATCGCCGTCAAAGCCCAGCTCCTTGAGACGCGGAAGCAGATGCGGGAAGTTGACCGCGCCTTGCCCCACCTGCACTTCCTTGCCCAGCTTTTCTCCGCATATCGGAGGAATGCCGTCCTTCACATGCAGATTGCGGACATATTTGCCGAAGACCTCAATTGCATCACAGGGGCTGCCCTTGCCGTACATGATAAGGTTGGCTGGATCCAGATTGATGCCAAGGTTGTCAAGGCCAACCCTGGTGATGGTGCGCAGCAACACAACTGGAGTTTCCTGCCCCGTCTCAAACCAGAAACCCAGCCCGCGTTCTTTGCAGTAGCTGCCAATCTCATGTATCGCCTCGCAGACAGGACCGTATGTGTAATCGGTCATGTTCTCAGGAATGAAACCGCAATGGGTGATTATTGCGGGAGCGCCCACTTTAAAGGCGAAATCCGCGCCTTTCTTCAATTCCTCAATGCGCTGCCTGCGGGTGCTCTCAGGGACAATGCCCAGCGTAAGTGGACCTTCAGTGAAATTCCAGCATACCCTGCCGCTGTAGCCAGACCAGATTGCCGCTATGGCGACGCCACTGTCCGCAGAAACCTTCTTCACCTTTGCAGCGTTCTCATCGGTGTATTTTGTCATGTCCCAGATTGCTACCTGTGTAGCCTCCAAGCCAAAGCCCGCCACGCGGTCAAACATGCCCTGTACATCGTCCCCAAGATACGATATTGTGCCAATTCTCATGATTTGAAATTACCTCGTTATTCAATTTCTATACATAAATCAGTAGCAACCTTGTTCATTGGACCGCAAATACTCCAGAATGCCAGCCTGACATAGCAGGGTCCCTTGCGTTGAGGCATGGTGACAAGCCTGGAGAAGCTGCGTTTCTGGCCAGGCAGCAGCAGGCCATAGTAGAACATCTTGCCATCAAGACCAGGCGTTGA
>JAFYGL010000406.1 GCA_017543165.1 Victivallales bacterium
ATCACATTGCTTGCAAGCATTACGCGAATGCCGCCATATTTTTGTATGAGAATTCCGCATGGAATCTGCGAAAAGGCATACACCAGCATAAACAGCGTCCCTATGCTGGCAAGTTTCGAGGCGCTCAGGGAAAAATCAGCTGACAGTTCATTGAATATCTGTCCAGGTACAGTCCCCCTCTGGAAGCAGATGTACATATAGACCAGCACTATAAGAAGATAGAGTGCTGGCGCAAAAACGTGATTACGCTTCATTATGACAAAAAAATATAAGCGCTCTTATTTCGCTTCGTATGCCTTGAGGATGGCCTCAGCCACGGCCTTGCCCAGAGTATCCTGCTCTGGCCCTGGTCTGTAATGCACGTTGGTGCCCTTGCGCCATTCGTCGAATATTGCCGAATTGCGCACGACCGCATTCAAGTCGCATATCTGTACCTGCGGATATTTCTTCAGCACTTCCGCAGCAGCTGCGTTATATTTGAGTTCCTCGTCCTTGCGACGGCTGTAGGGTCCCCAGGAGTAGCTGCTGCCTGGCACTGGTGTCGTCATGCACCAGATCAGCTTTGCGCCTGTCTGCGAGAGGAAGCGCAGTTCTTTCTCCAGGTTTTTCTTGTAGTCTTCGATGTCTACCTTGTGCTTCTCAAGGAATGCTCCTGTGTCCTTGTCTGTGTACTGCAGCAGATCGTGGAGACCGTGGTTGAGCACTATAACCTGCCAGGAGTATTTGGGGTTCTTGTAGTCGCCGACCCACATCGCCAGCATCGCCTTGCCCCTGTTCGTGTCGCCGCTGTTGGCTGGGATGCGATGATAGTTGAATTTCCCCTTCAGCGCGGCCTTTGCCGCATTATGGTAGTTCATGCTGATGGAATCGCCAACTACCAGCGCGCTGGGCAGTTTGGGGTCGTCTTCCTTGCGAGGATCATCCTCAAGCGTATTGACAATCGTCCGCGCAAGGAAATCCTCTCCGTTTTTCCCTCCTGAAATCCACAAATCAGAAAGGCGAATCTGCATATCCTTGACAGTTCCCCTTGTGTAAACCCAGAGCGTGCCTTCTCCTGAAATGCGCTTTCCATCAAAATCCACCTGGTATGAATTTGGACCTGTCGGCCAGATTTTCGTGGTTAGAAGCCTTTTCGCCTCGTTCCAGTTGTAGGCTCTTTCGTCTTCATAGACTTCCACAGTGGAGCATTTGAACGCCTCGCCGTTCTTCAGGCGATTGGCATTTGGTGCATCAAGGTTCACTATGGCGGTGCTGCCTGGCTTGACCTTGTTCGCAGGAACATTCATTGCCCTGTTGTAGAAAACCGTGCTGT
This sequence comes from Victivallales bacterium, assembly GCA_017543165.1. Next base: position 1,313 of record JAFYGL010000406.1, read on the forward strand.
CGTCCCACTTGATTTTGTAGAGGCTGCTTCCCTCGTCCGTCTTAGGGTCGTATGCAGTTTCCCCCATTACAATTAAAGTCCTCCCTGCCTCGTCTATGCCGTAAAGTATTGAATGATTGCCCCTTTTGTAGTCGGCTGAAATTGCTGACAACGCCAAACCAAGTCCAAGACACATAATTTCACTTATTCTCATTTATCTTGCTCCAATTGCTACATCAGTCCATAAGACTTACGTGAAG
>JAFYGL010000407.1 GCA_017543165.1 Victivallales bacterium
GGTCTTTTGCCGTGCACGTCCGTGGGTTTCGCTTCGCGCCTGCGGCGCTCGCTCCACCCACGGCTAGTTTCCAACGCCGCTTCGCGGCTTCCTATTTACCTACCCTCATGGGGAACAGAGCATTTCGTAATTATTCAGTACTCCCCTTGAGGCTCGGATTTTGTTTATCCACAGATGTGGATAAATACGTCTATTTGCCCTTGAGCCAGTCCCGCAATTCCTTTGCGGTGGCATCGGTGTCCATTATCTTGTCGTACATGCCAGCGGCCAGGTTTTCATTGATGGCCTTTGCGCCCAGGGAATCTGGATATGCATCCGCCAACGCCTTTGCCTGGCGATATACTTCCGCCAGTTCAGGCAGTTGGTCCAGCAGCTTGCGCACATTGTTCGTCACGGCCAGGCGGCTTTGGTAGTCCGCCAGCATAGGATACAGTTTCATCCCGTCGAATGCGGCGTTTACCAGGATTGTCCCCACTCTGCCGCTGAAGGTATTGAATTTGACCATCAGCGAATTGAATTGCTCCGTGAGTTTTCTGTCCTGGTTTTCGGGGAAGATGGCGTTGGTGTCGAAATGCTGTTGGGTGAAGTTGTCGTTGCGGTACAGTTCCCGCGTCGCCTTGTCCCTGAAGTCTGGCACCACGATTGGCTTGCCGCCTTCCAGCTGGCTCTTGACGGCCATGATGCCTGTCATGGTGACATCGCAGGCGGAATACACATCCCACACGCCTTTTTCGCCAGTCAGTATCTCCCGCGCAAAGAAGTACAGTTCCCAGAAGTCGCCGCCGCCGTGGCCTGCCTTGTCCGCCACATCGCCCAGCATGGGCCATTCCGCGTTTACGGAAAGGTGCTCGCCATGGCCAGACTGGCCCACCACGATGTCCAGTTTCTCCCCTTGCGCATCCACGAATGCCCTGGTGCCCCAGATGCGCCCGCCATGAATGTCGCAGGTGCCTGCGCCCATGAGGTTGCGCACCACGCCACCGTTGCTCATCCTGACAAGCGAGGGGCACATGCCGCCCATTTTGCTGCCGTCAATGAAGCCAGGCAGGCGCAGGTCCAGCGGCGGTGCGCTGACTTCCATGGGGCGAGTGCCAGTGATGTACATGACTGGGCCCAGCGAGTGGGTGCAGTAGTAGTGGAAGTTCATCCAGGAGCGCCATTGGTGCACCGTGTTGCCTGGCACCACGGGCTTCATCGTTATGTAGGAGTAGCTCAAGGAACGGCAATCATGCACATACTGGTATTCCGCGTAGGAGAGCTCGCCGAACAGGCCCTCGTCCCACAGTTTTTTGATGCACATGTTGTTTTTCATGAAGGGATAGTTTTCCGCCAGGCAGTATATCTTGCCTGACTTCTCCACCGCCTCCACCAGGCGCACGCCTTCCGCTGGCGTGAAGAACGAGGTCACCTCGCAAAGCACGTGCTTGCCTGCGTTAAGCGCCTTGATGGAGTGCTCGCAATGCGAGAAAAACCAGGTGGCAACCAGCACCGCGTCAAAGTCCTGCGCCAGGAAATCGTCTTCATTGTCGGTGACGTATGCGTCGGGGCAGACTTTCTTGAAATTGTCCCGCATGTCCTTGTTGTAGTCGCATCCTGCGACCACGTCTATCTGCAAATCGCGGCAGGTCTTGATGAAATGCGCCCCGCGCCCCAATCCCCAGATGCCCAGTTTCAAACGCCTGTCAGTGCCAAAAATGCTGTCTCCCATTGCTTGCCTCCAAATGCTTCTTGTAATATGTCGGCTAATATACAGCATATTGCTCTAAAATCAGCCATGCCGCTATGGAAAAACATATTGAAACGCGACAATTTCCGCCTTGCCAATTTGCCAAATCCTCAAAGCATGGCATATTATGCTCGTTTTTATAACATACTAGTGCAGGAGAGGTGGCTGAGTGGCCGAAGGCAGCGGTTTGCTAAACCGTCGTACAGGTAACACTGTACCGGGGGTTCAAATCCCCCCCTCTCCGCCAGTTTTGTACTTAAATCACAGCCCATTGGCCAGTGGCCAATGGGCTGTTTTTTTGTGCATCGACAATAGAGCGTAACCATGGAACACAGGCATCTCACAAAACAGGCTGGCTACAGCAGCGCGGCAATAGATGACATCATTGGTCGCGGTAAATTGGCTGACTGGCACGAATTGCGCGATGCCTCGGAAGCCGACAGGGAACTACTGAGCAAAATCCTGCGCATATGCAACGCGCATTGTTCAGACCCCTACGCACAACGCTATCACCTTTGGAGATTGTATGCCGAAAGACAATTCTCTTCCTGATTGGGAAAAACTGCTTTATTCAGCGGCACATCTTCAGAGAATACTTCCTGAAGCAGTGCTTGTCGGCGGGACTGCTGTTGCAACGCATGTCCATCATCGTCTGTCGTATGATGCGGACCATGTCCTGAATGACCTACGAGGACATTTTGACGAAATATTGGAACAACTTGAATCAGTTGCAGGATGGCAGACGGCACGTATTCGCCGCCCAGTCCTGATACTTGGTTCTCTGGATGGCATAGAGACTGGTGTAAGGCAGTTGATTCGTGAAACACCACTGGAAACGACAAGCATTTCAATAGGCAATGAAACAGTCACTGTGCCCTCCCCTGCTGAAATGCTGCGCATCAAGGCTATTCTTATACTCAAGCGAAACGCTACCCGCGACTATCTTGATTTCGTAGCCATGGCCAATTCTCTTGGCGATGTGAAAACCCTAGATGCATTGAGCAAGTTCGACACTTTGTATCCGCAACCCAATGGGGAATCCGCCTACCAGCAATTGCAAATACAATTGTCGAATCCAATGCCATACGATCTGGATGATGTGGACTTGTCGGAATACAAGCGTCTTGTTCCAGAATTGCAAGATTGGAATCACATAAAGGAACTTTGCGGTGACCTTGCATTGAAAATGTTCCAGAAACGATAATATCACTGTTCACTGCTGCCATAATCTGCTATTTCTGAGTTGGTGGAAAAGAAAGGTTCTGTAAAAATAATCCGTGATTATTATTTATTGGTCAAATAGTTTTGCAATCACCTCATTAAAGAGAGCAATATGATACAGCGCGATATTGTGTACAAGCCTGCAATAGGGGAAATGGGATTGGGGGACTGGTTTCTGCCAGAGGGGGAGCCGCCGCAGGACGGGTTCCCGATGGTTCTGTGCATCCACGGAGGTGGCTGGGCGGCACTGGGACGACCTTCAACAGAAGGCGTTGCTCACCAATACCAGCGTGCGGGCTTCGCGGTGTTCAATATCGAATACCGCCTCGCAGGCAAGCAGGGCGTCTGGCCGCAGCTCCTCGAAGACTGCCTCGACGCAGCGCGCTTCATGCTTGCCAGCGACCTTCCAGTCCGCCATGACCGCCTTGGTGTCTTCGGCGGCTCTGCCGGCGGGCACCTTGCCCTGATGACTGGGCTCACCCTGCCCAGCAAGAATGTCTCCCACATAGTCTCACTCTCGGGCATTCACACACTCCCGCCCTATATGAAATCCTCCCGCCACTTCGTCACCCTCTTCGGTCACGAACCCACCAACGAGGAACTCGCCACAGCCGAGCCTGCCAACCTCCTCCGCCAGGACTCCCCGCCAATCCTCTGCACCCATTGGCTGCACGACAATGTCGTCCCCATCGAATGCTGCCACGCGTTCGTTGCCGCCGCCCGCAATGTCGGCGCCCCTGTCTCCGAATACATCTACGATGACAGGCGCCAGGTCCTATGGGTCGGCCCCAACAAGATCAGCCACAACATCTGGATTCCCGACGTAGAGCCCCACACCCTCCCGCCAGATTTGGAGGGCGTCATCCTTGGCTTCGCCAAGCTCCATCCATAATGGGGATTCACTGCAAGTCATTTTGTTTTTAAACGCATTTTCCAGTGCCTCTCATGCGCGAGGGGATGATTTCAACAAGGAGATTCAAAAATGACCACGATGAACTATGTGCCTGAGCCAAAACCCCAATTCGGGTCGGTGGAAGTGACTGCCCTGTACTATCCTGGAACGGAGCAGATGGCTGAATGGGACCAGATTGAGCAGACCATGCCGCATATCAAGCCGTTGCTGGGCTGGTACGACGAAGGAAACCCCGAGGTCGTGGACTGGCAGATCAAATGGGCCGTGGAACACGGCATCTCCAGTTTCTGCGTGGACTGGTACTGGAACAAGGGCGTGCAGCGCCTTGACCACTGGGTAAAGGCCTACTACAAGGCACGCTACCGCAAATACCTCAAGTGGTTCATGATGTACGCCAACCACAACGAGGTCCGCGCACATGACACCCAGGACCAGATCAATGTCACGAAATTCTGGATCGACAACTATTTCCGCACGCCCGAATACTACACGATCAACGGGCATCCCGTCGTTGTCTACTGGGCGACCCGCAACCTTGACAACGATTTCATCAGCGAGGCCGCCGACCATGGCGAAATCCTCCAGCCAGGCGAAGGCATCCGCCGCGCGTTCGCCATCTCGAACCGCCTGATGAAAGAGGCGGGACTTCCTGAAATCTACTTCATCGACATGTTTCATTACGGGCAGGATTTCCAATGGGCCAGGGACATCGGCTGCCAGGCCGAGATGATGTACAACTTCGACCTCGTCGCCTACCATATCGCGCCCGAGGCCGCCAAGATGGAGGACGTGTCGTCGCGCCTGCACTACGACTGTGTCGTGGAAGCCTCAAGGAAATGGTGGAACCAGACTTTGCTCGGCGCCCGCATCCCCTTCTGGCCGCTGCTCCCCACTGGCTGGAACGACAAGCCGCGCTCCTTCCAGTACGCCCGAATGGTCTATGGACGCACTCCCGAGAAATTCCGCCAGATATGCCAGAATCTGCGAGCCTTCTGCGACAAGAACGGCATACGCCATATCGTAGTCGCCCCGCTCAACGAATGGCAGGAAGGCAGCTACATTGAGCCCAACGCGGAGTATGGCTTCGGGATGTACGATGCGCTGCGGGACGTCTTCTGCGACAAGCCAGCCGAGGGTTTTCCACCGAACATAGTCCCTGCCGACGTGGGGCTCGGCCCCTACGACTATCCGGCAATGCCACACCTTGCGAAGACCTCCTGGGATTTCTCCGAGGATACACAGGGATGGTACCGCAATCCCTACGGCACCGCCTACCTCAAGAATGTTGACGGATGCCTCCATTTCTTCCGCAACGGCGTCATTGTACCCTCGTTGCGAACCCGCTTGGCGCCCTTTGACGCGGCCAGATTCACAAAATTCCAACTGCGCATGAAAATCTCGCCCAGCCCCAAGTTCCCGCCAGACGACAACACTCCAGTCAAGAGAAAGACCACTCTCTCCCTGCTTTGGGGCGGTCCAGGGAATCCCCTCATCCTCCCAAACAAGTCCATCACGATAGAGAACATCGCATCCATCGAAATCATCCCCGATGGCGAATGGCACGAATACACCCTGGACCTAGCCTCCAACCCACGATGGAAAGGCAGTATCGACGAACTCTGGCTCGATCCCCCGCGGCTTCTTCTCGCATATTTCGACATACCCTGGATGCGACTCGAATAACGTCCTGCCCACAAAATCCACAATTGAAATGCCATGACTTTTGAAATGGGGCTATAAGATAATGAAGTGTATCTCAAAGATTTTATTGATCTTTCATCCGTTTCATTGAGATTTTATCCTTTTGAGTGCTATATTCTGCCATAACCTATTATTTCTGGGTTGATAGAAATGAATTGTACTGGAAGTTGAAGCACATAAGATAAGTGAGTGACTTGAAAATGTCGCCAGAAGATAAAGCCAGAGTCATAATTGACAAACAGTTGACCAATGCTGGTTGGGATATCGTTTCAAGGATTGAATACGTCCCCAAAAGTGCATCTGCCGTCAAAGAAGCTTTGATGCAAGGCAACAACGAGAGCGATTATTTGCTATTCGTGGATGACAAGGCCATCGCTGTCGTTGAAGCAAAGCGGGAAGAAAATCCCCTCGGTGAAGACGTACAGGCACAGGCAGAGGGCTACGCCTGCCATCCGCAAAACTGGTACGGGCTGTGGTTCCCGAATCAAATTCCATTGGTGTATCTCGCTAATGGGAAAAAGATCTACTTCAAAAACATGCTGCAGCCTGACAGCGAATACGTGGAACTGACGGAAATACATTCGCCAAAGAAGATGCTGCAGCTGATTGGTCAGGTTTCCGAGTTTGGTGCTCTTCCGCGTCTTGACAGGCGCGGGCTCCGTGACTGCCAGTACAGAGCGGAAACAGAATTCGAGAGATCCATAAAATTTGGGAACAAGAAGAGTCTTGCCATTCTGGCAACAGGCTCTGGTAAAACATACCTCGCTTGCCTTGCCAGCTACAGGCTTTTGAACTACACTCCCGCCAAAAGAATACTGTTCCTCGTGGACAGAAACAATTTGGCACGTCAGACGGAAAGTGAGTTCAGCACTTTCGACCGTACCGAAGGTCAGCAGGAAATGAGTTCGCTGTATGAAATCAAGCGGCTGAAAAAGGACACTGACATCAAAGCCGACATTGTGATATCCACAATCCAGAA
>JAFYGL010000408.1 GCA_017543165.1 Victivallales bacterium
CCGCTCGTAAGAGACCTGGTACTGAAACTGGATGCGGGATATTCCACTTCCGACGGTGACGAGATGGCGATTTTCGACCGCTATTTCGCAGGAGGCATCGGCACGGTCAGGGGCTTCAAGCGCAGGGATGTGGCACCTGTGGACTGCTACAAGGATCCATTGGGCGGCAATTCCATGTTCACTGGCACCATCGAAATCATCAAGCCAATCAAGGACTTCATGTTCGTAAGCACATTCCTGGATGCAGGCAACGTATGGTGGGACGAATGCGACTTCGGCAAACTGAACTACAGCATCGGCCTGGGCGTGCAGTTCCGCGCATTGCCAATCAGCATCTACTACGGACATCCAATTTCAACCGCCTACGATCATCTTGACGGCAAGAGCGGGCGTGTTCACTTCAACATCGGCATCTCATATTGAGGACCATAAACTCATACATAGCCCGCAACATGCTGGCGACGACGGGAATGGCACTGGGCATACTCACCTTTGTGCTGCTGTCAGGCCATTTCTACCAGGCATTCGAACTGCTGTCCAAGGGAGTGCCCCTGTCCACCTTGCTTGAGGTGATAGGGCTGCTGCTTCCAGAGATACTGCGCATTGTCCTGCCCTTGGCGTTGCTTGTGTCCACAGTGCTGGTGTTCAGCCGCATGTCGGCGGACAGTGAAATCATTGCCTTGAAATCCATGGGCGTAAGCATCTGGCAGACCGTGCTTCCTGCGCTGGCAATCAGCATAGTTTTCACTCTGATTTGCCTGTGGCTGTCTCTTTGGCTTGCGCCTGTTTGCCGCTACCGTTCAGAGGTGCTGCGCTACGAGGCGCTGCTGGAAACACCCCTTACCCTGCTGGAGCCAGGCGATTTCTCAAACACGTTCCCGATGTGCTCGCTGCGCATCGGCAGCCGCAATGGCAAGGAATTGAAGGACGTGCATATCATCGTGGGTGAAAAAGGCAGCAAAAGGTGCCAGGACATTTGCGCTGAATCTGGCTCCATGGTTTTCGACCCCGAAAAAGGCACTGTGGATTTCAACCTGCGAAACGCCAGCGTGACGGACTTCTCACTGGAAACTGCCCCTAAACCAGAGGACACCAGATTCATGGCGGCAAAAAGCATATCACTGCCAATTTTGCTGACGGAGAAGAGGCACAGCACCTGGTCTGTCTGGCGCAAGCCAAAATACCAGAGCATAAAGGAGCTATGCGGTAAAATCAGCCAGACACGCGCAGTGGGCGCAGACACGACATCAATGGTGCTGAACTTGCATTCCAGGTTCGCCATGGCGCTGTCTCCATTTGCATTCCCTTTACTGGGACTGCCCTTCGGCATAAGAAGCCGCCGCTCAGAACTGTCCGTGGGACTGCTGGTGTGCGTACTTCTTGCATTGGTCTTTTATGCATTTACAATGCTTGCAAACGCATTGCGCAAAGTTTCAGGAATACACCCTGAAATTATAATCTGGATACCCAATGTCCTATATCAGGCGGTTGGCCTGTATATGCTGAAAAAACTGGAACGGCAAGGATAATTTCTATGGCTTCCGATATCTCGAAAATACGCAACTTCTCAATTGTCGCCCATATAGACCACGGCAAATCAACATTGGCGGACAGGTTCCTCCTCCACACAAAGACCATCGAGGAGCGCACCTTCCATGACCAGATACTGGATGCAATGGATCTTGAGCAGGAACGAGGCATCACCATCAAATCCCACCCAGTAAGAATGCACTACGAGGCGCTGGACGGGCAGCAGTACGTGTTCAACCTAATTGACACTCCTGGACACGTGGACTTCGCATACGAGGTGAGCCGTTCACTGGCCGCCTGCGAGGGGGCCTTGCTGCTGGTGGACGCGGCGCAGGGCGTCCAGGCGCAGACTCTGGCCAACGCGAATCTTGCCATCAGGCAGAACCTGACCATAATTCCAGTAATCAACAAGATTGACCTTCCCGCCGCCAACATAGACCTCTGCATGGAGCAGATAGAGGAACTTCTTGCCATACCCAGGGAGGAGGTTCTTCTGGTATCGGCAAAGACAGGCGTGGGCGTGCGCGAGCTGCTGGAGGCCGTGGCGGCACGGATACCCGCCCCCACAACCAAGGAAGGCCCTTTGCAGGCGCTGGTGTATGATTCCGTGTATGATGTTTACCGCGGCGTGGTGACCTACGTGCGAATAATGAACGGCAGCATCAAGGCAGGAGACAGCATCAAGCTGTTCAGCACAGGCGAGACCACAGAAGTGAAGGAAATAGGCTATTTCAGCCCTGGCATGAAGCCAGGCAAGTGCCTGGAGCCAGGCGAGGTTGGTTATGTCATCACCGCCATCAAGGAGCCAGGCAACATACTTGTGGGCGACACCATTACCAGTGCGCAGTTCCCCTGCCAGGAGGCCCTGCCAGGCTTCCGCCGCGTAAGGCCAATGGTGTTCAGCGGCATCTACCCCATGGACGCAGTCGATTACGAGGCGCTGAAATTCAGCATCGCCAAACTGCGGCTGAATGACGCGGCCTTCGTGGCGCAGCCTGAAAGCTCCGTCGCATTGGGCGCTGGATTCCGCTGCGGCTTCCTGGGACTGCTGCACATGGAAATCGTGCAGGAACGCCTGAGCCGCGAATACAACCAGGACCTGCTCCTGACATATCCCAGCGTCATCTACCATGTGTACATGAAGGACGGCACCATGAAGGAGGTGGACAATCCACAGTACATGCCCGATCCCTCCGCCATAGACCATGTGGAGGAACCCATGATCAAGGCGCAGATCATCTCACCTTCCACCCACATGGGCCAGATCATGAATCTCATCATGGACAAGCGCGGCATCTGCACCAGGACGGACACGGTGGATTCCCAGCATGTCATGATTACCGCAAGGATGCCATTGCATGAAATCGTGCTTGACTTCTATGACAAGCTGAAGACGGTCACCCGCGGATATGGCAGCATGGACTACGAGCCAGACGGATACCAGCCCAGCACAACTGTCAAACTGGAGATACTGGTCAATGGCGAGCCTGTGGACGCCCTTGCTTCCATTGTGCATACGGAACGCGCCGTGCAGCGGGCACGCATGATATGCGAGCGCCTGAAGGACGCAATACCGCCCCAGATGTTCAAGATTGCCGTGCAGGGCGCGGTGGGCGGGCGCATCATCGCACGCGAGGATGTGCGCCAGCTGCGCAAGAACGTGCTTGCCAAATGCTACGGCGGCGACATAACGCGAAAACGCAAGTTGCTGGACAAGCAGCGCGAGGGCAAGAAGCGCATGAAGGAAATCGGAAACGTGAACATACCGCAGGAGGCATTCGTGGCTGTTCTGCGCTCCAATAACGAGGATTGACGAAAATGCCTATTTTCATTGTACTTCTGCTGGATGCGGCGATAATCTACTTCTTCTTTGGCAACTGGATAGTAGACGCGTTGCGCACCAGGAAAAGCAAGAACCGCCATCAGCTTGACTTGATAAAAAAGTACCTGAAGAAACGGCTCTTGAGGGAAGGCGACCTGTTCAATGAGGCGCAGATGGCGGCTATCGCGGCGCAGATTGCCGAAATTGAGGCAGTTGACATGAAGAACGCCGAGGCTGTCAAAGCCTGCCTGGAGCATCTCGGCACAGAGAAGGCCCAGCGCCAGCTGCCGCCACCGCCAAGCTGCCTCTGGTTCAGGAACAACTATGAGACCATAGTCATAGCGCTGGCGCTGGCATTCGGCATACGGGCCCTGTTTGTGCAGCCATTCAAAATACCCACGGGCAGTATGCAGCCAACACTCTGGGGCATCCACTACGAAACAAGCGACAAGGAGCCGCCTTCAGGCAGATTTGCCTACATCTTCAACTACCTGAACTACTCACAGCGTCCTCTGGATGTGACAGTGGAAAGCGACGGTGCTTTGGATATGGACAGTTTCGTGCCTGTCAAATCCTCCTTGCTGAACAGCAAATGCAGTTTCCGCATTGGAGGCAAGGCATACGTGGTGCCTGGAACGCCAGACAGAATCAAGCGCATCATGTTCGACGATGTGCTGACGCCCAAGGGCACCCTCTACTTCCGCAAAGGGGAACACATTCTGCACGGCAATCTTTGCAGCGGCGACCACCTCTTTGTCAACCGCCTGGTATTCAACTACAGGGAGCCACGCAGGGGCGACATCACAGTATTCATAACGGACGGTCTCACTGATCTGCTGGGGCATGGCTTCGGCGGCAGGTTCTATGTGAAACGGCTGGTGGGACTACCTGGCGACACGCTCAAAATCAGCGGCAGAAAACTGTACGTAAAGCCAAAAGACGAAAACGATTTCAAAGTCATAGACGACAGCCCCGCCTTTGACAAGGTACACGGCGCAGTCGATGGCTACAACGGTTACGTAAACTTCCCCTCGGCGCAATACCTCAGAACTGCAGATGAGACTTTCACCGTTCCAGAAGGGCAATACTTCATGCTGGGCGACAACAGCGTGAACAGCCTGGACAGCCGCTTCTGGGGCACTGTGCCGCGAAAGAACCTGGTGGGCACCGTGCAAATTGTATGGTGGCCCTTTGCGGAGCACTGGGGATGGCTCAGCAATGGCCTCACCCGCAACGCAGGCAAGAACGTATCCGCAGGCTCGGACAACTTCTAGCGTTATTGTGGGCGCAGTTTTTATGTGTGCGCCGAGGCGGCGCCCTCATAAGCGCAACTCACGCCAGAAACGTTGTTCCCGCCAAGGCTACCTGAGTGGGCGCCGCCTCGGCGCACACATAAAAGACAATGGACTTCACCACACTGGACACATCAAGACCGCTTTCGCCAAGGGGTTTTCCCCAGGCCACGAAGGTGCTGTGCCTGTGGCAGAAATTGTTTCTGGTGTTGATTGTGCTGGGGATTGCAGCCTGGGCCTGGCAGGACTGGCGCAATGAACTGCTGGTGCTGAACGGCATACTGACAGTGTTCTACCTGTTGTCAACGCTTTACCGCATGCTGCTAATTGACCTGGCCTTGAAGAAGCAGCGCGAAATGGTGGTGGATGACTACAGCACGCCGCCAAACGGCAAGGAGTGGCCCCGCTACATGGTAATACTGCCCATGTATAAGGAAGCCGCCATTCTGCCTCATCTGGTGGAGGGCATGAAGAAGATGGACTACCCCGCGAATCGCCTGGAAATCAAGCTGCTCATCGAGGAGGACGACCAGGAGACAATGGAGGCGGCAAAGGCAATGGACTTGCAAGCGCCGTTCAGCATCTGCAAGATACCAGTGTCCTATCCTCGCACAAAACCAAAGGCATGCAATGTGGGCATACAGGAAGGCGAGGCGGATTATCTGGTTATATATGACGCGGAGGACAGGCCTGAGCCAGACCAACTGAAAAAGGCGGTGTGGGCATTCCAGAAAGTGCCGCCAAACGTGGCATGCATCCAGGCGAAACTGGGCTTCTACAATCCAGTGCAGAACCTGCTCACGCGCTGCTTCACCGCGGAATACGCCACCTGGTTCGGCCTTTGCCTGCCTGGAATGGATGCACTTGGCGCACCAATTCCGCTTGGCGGCACCTCAAACCACTTCAGGATGGAGATATTGCGCAAACTGGGCGGCTGGGATGAATTCAACGTAACCGAGGACTGCGACCTGGGCCTGAGGCTTTTCTCCAATGGTTACCGCACGCGCATTATGGCCTCCACCACCTGGGAGCAGGCATGCCCCTCGTTGCGCTACTGGTTCAAGCAGCGCTCCCGCTGGGTGAAAGGCTATATGCAGACCTATTTCGTGCATACCAGGGACTTCTTCCGCTTCCACTGGAAGATGGGTCTGCTCAATGCACTTCAATTCCACCTGCTGATAGGAGGCACCTTCCTGAGCCAGCTGATCAATCCTCTGTACTGGCTCATGACACTGCTCTGGCTTGTCTGGAAGCCAGAGGGACTGGGGGACTTCTTCCCCGCGCCCATTTTCGCAATGGGGTCGTTCTGCCTGTTCTTCGGCAACTTTGTATTCATCTATACAAATGCGGTGGCCTGTGTCAGAAACGGCACTGGCTATCTGGCGAAATATTCCCTGCTGATGCCATTCTACTGGCTGATGATGAGCTACGCCGCCTGGAAAGGCGCATTGCAGCTCCTCTACGCCCCCCACCACTGGGAAAAAACAATGCACTTCAAAAATCAGAAGGGGATTTAAACCAACGCACAACTATCCCACGGATAGTTAATTTTAAGCATAAAAAGCAAAGCATCAAGGTCACTTTTTTATAGCATTCTCAAAAAAGTGTGATTCTTTACTATAAGAATCTGCAACATACTTGAATTTGCAAAAACATAGTGGATTTTTTAGCCGCACGCGCTACCTTTGGGTGGTGGGTGGGGGACGGTTCCACCGTCCCCCACCCTATGTGTGCACACATCAAGGAATACGCGCGCGAGGGAGCGTTTTGCGACTGCCGCATGGCATTCCTGCGTCCTGACGCGGGGCCAGATGTCCGCGCGGGGCAGCGCTCCTTGCGACAGCCGCATGGTATTCCTGCGTCCTGACGCACGGCCAATGGCCGCGCGGAGCAGCGCGCCGTGCACACAACATTTGGAAAACGATTTTACAATTCCATATAGACATTGAAAAATGAACAAGAAGCAGGTAATTGAGCAGTTGCAGAAACTGGACATGCACCCAAGCAGGCGCCTGGGGCAGAATTTTCTGGTGGATGCGAACATGCTGAATGCGCTGGTGCAGGATGCCCAGGTACAGCCAGGACAGCGGCTGCTGGAAATCGGCCCTGGCCTGGGGATGCTGACCGAGGCATTGCTGGCGGCAGGCTGTGATGTCACAGCCGTGGAACTAGACCATCGCCTGGCGGCCTTCCTCCGCGGGCACTTTGAAAACACGCCTCATTTTCGCCTGGTGGAAGGTGATGCCTGCCGCCAGGATTTCGACGCCATAATGGGAAGCGAGCCATACCGCTGCATCGCCAACCTGCCCTACTCCTGCAGCACGCCTTTTTTGGCAAAAATCGCATCATGCGCAAATACGCCGCAGGATTTGTGCGTTCTATTACAAAGGGAGATGGCTGAAAGGCTGATTGCACAGCATGGCACCAAGGACTATGGCCTGCCCACGGTGAAGATCGCCCTGCGCTACAAGGCCCGCATTCTCCGCACCGTGCCGCCGACGGTATTCTTCCCGCCGCCAGAGGTGACCTCATCCTTTGTGCGGCTGGACATGGATGAGAAATGCAGCCCCCGAATCCGCGAATTGACGGAGCGCATCGCGGCGGCGGCATTCGCCCAGCGACGCAAGAAGTCCCTGCAGCAGATGGCGCCCCTCTTCCCGCAACTGGACATGGAAGGCGTTTTCGCAAAGGCGAATCTGCCGCTGGATGTGCGGGCGGATGGCATTTCCGTGGAAAAATACATTGAATTGGCAGAAATAATAAATACCTTGAATGGAGAAGACAAATGAGTTTTGCGGACATTGTACGCTATGCGTTCTTCCAAAGTGACGGCGTAGGCAGAGGCATCGTCATCCTTCTGATGGCGGCCAGCGCATGGTTCTGGACCATTTTCATCAGCAAAATCCTGGTATTCGCAGGCATACGGCGCGAATGCCGCAAATTCATCAAGTTCTATGAAAAGGTGGGTTCTCCACTGGCCATGGGAATATATCTTGGCGATTTAAAAGGGCCTTTGTGCAACATCTGCCGTGCGGGCATTGAGACATTGTGCGAAGTGCTGGACATTGAAGAGCGCAGGCGCTCCTCCTTCCTGCGCAACGCAGTCATGCCCCGTCCGCTGACCAATGCTGAAATCGAGAAGATACGCACCAGGATGAACCAGCAGTTCAACAGGGAATCCAGAGACCTGGAGAACGACCTGGGCTGGCTCTCCATATTCATCACAGTTTCGCCTTTCCTGGGCCTGTTCGGCACGGTCTGGGGCGTCATGGCGACATTCATCGCCATTGCACAGACCAGCAGCATTGAGATCAGCGCCATCGCACCTGGAATAAGCGGTGCCTTGCTGACTACCGTGGCTGGCCTTACCGTCGCAATCCCCGCCGTAATGGCAAACACTGGCATCAATTCACAGATCAATGACAGAATCCAGGAAATGGAAACCTTCATCGATGACTTCCTGGCAAGCATGCAGCTTGAGGATTCCAACACCAAGGAAAACACGGAGGCATGATGAACAGGCGCGCCAGAAGACAGAATATCGCGACTATCGACATGTCGCCTTTGATGGACCTGACTTTCATGCTCCTCATCATCTTCGTCATCACCGTGCCCTCCATCTACTATAAAAGCGATGTGAAGTTGACACCACCTGAATCAACCACAAATGACAAGATGCAGCCAGACGACAACTCCATCTTCGTGGAACTGGACAAGGACGGCGCAATCTGGCTTGGAAAGTCGGACAACAAGCGTAGCCAGTCCCTATCCTCCAGCGAGGAACTGACGGAGCGCCTGGTGGCAATCAAGCGGGAAATGCCCGATGTAATCGTGTATCTGGTGGGGGACCAGACACGACAGTACAAGGATGTGGTAAATATTGCAAACGCGGTGCAACACGCAGGCATAAGCAATCTATCCCTGGTTTTCACACCTGAAACAGGCAAAGGCAAGCGATGACAGAGGAAAACAACAGCAATAACGGCAAGTTAAAGGCAGTGGGTCTGGTACTGAGCATTGCCCTGCATCTTGCGCTTTGCATTGCCCTCGTCTGCCTTTCAGGCGATGTGCCCAAGCCTGATGAAAAGCAGATTGTAAGCATAAATCTGCTACCAGAGCAGCCCGTGGCAGTGCCTTTCGTTCCCGAACCAGAGCCGCCAAAGCCAGACCCGCCAAAGCCTGACCCGCCAAAGCCTGACCCGCCAAAGCCAAAGCCAGAGCAGCCAAAGCCTGACCCGCCAAAGCCCAAGCCCGAGCAGCCAAAGCCCAAGCCCGAGCAGCCAAAGCCCGAGCAGCCAAAGCCAAAACCTGAGCAACCTAAAACTCAGTCCATTGCAGACAGGATTAAGAATGCCCGCACGGTCAAGGACAATTCCAAAAAGCCCAAGACAATCAGGAATCGCAAGGACATAGAGAGGATTCTTGGCAATGCAACCAACACGCCAAATGACAACGCGCCCAGCAGGCCGCTGCCTTCTGGCGGAACAGTGGCAGAGGTCACCAATTATGCGGAACAGGTGGTGAAGCCATACATATTGCAGAACTGGATACAGCCTGTGGCTGGCGAGCTGGACGTGTCATCCATACGGCCAGTTACCATTGGCTTTACGGTGTATTCTGGCGGCAGTGTGCAGAATGTGCGCATAGTA
>JAFYGL010000409.1 GCA_017543165.1 Victivallales bacterium
AATATCATGAATGTCATCAAGGTGGATCTGGAGATACTGTCCTACCTGGCATTGCATTTGGAGGAGAATGTGCCAGAAATGGCGCTTTTCAATCCAACAAAACTGGTGGAGGACTTTGCGGATTCACTGCTGAAGGAATTGGATTTCCACAACGAGGCCGCCAACATGCTTGCTTTCGGGCGGCAGTTCGCCATGGAGGAGGAACTGGTGGTGCCGCGTCCATTTTCCAGATACTCAACTTCAAAGGTGCTGACCATGACCTTCATCGAGGGCATTCATGCCACCAACCCTGAAAGACTGCGCAAGTCAGGCATTGACATCAGGCATGTGGGCGAATTGGGAGTCAAGTTGCTTCTTGCACAGTTCTTCGACCATGGCTTTTTCCATGGCGACCCCCATTCAGGAAACATGTTCGTGCTGCCAGGCTCGAAAATCGCATATATCGACTTCGGTGTCATGGGAAGGCTTACCGAGGGGGACAGGAACATCATCAAAAAACTGGTGACGATGATGTACATGGACAATTACCGCGAAATGACAAAATGCATACTGGCAATGTCCGAACTGCCTGACAATGTGGATGCTGATGGCCTGGAAAGAGATATCGCCTCCATGGTCGCCAGCCATTTCCATGGCAATGTGGAGGATTTGAGCATGATGGATTTCACCCGTGACTTCTACAGGCTGTGCTACAGGCGCAAGTTGTGCCTGCGCCCGCACTTCTACAGCATGATTCGGGCCTTGTCTTACGCAGATGCCATGGGACGTGAACTTGTGCCTGACTTCAACATCTACAGGCAGCTGCATCCATATATGCTGCGCCAGTCAATAGAGCGCCTGAATCCCGCAAAGCATGTCAAGGGCACTCTTGAACTGGCAAATGACTGGATTGAACTGGCAAAGATGTTCCCAGGCGCGGCTGAAGCCATAATCAAGATGCTCAAGGAAGGAAGGCTCAAGGTGAACCACCAGATAGAGGATGTGAGCAAACTGGCCAGGGTAATGGATAATTCCCTTCGCAACCTGGCCGCAGGCCTTGTGGTGGCGGCCTCCCTGGTTAGCGGGGCCCTTATGCTTCTTGCCAGGATACCGCCGCTGATATGGGACGTGTCGATACTGGGGCTTGCCACATTCGTCGTGTCCGCCACGATAGGTTTGATAATGCTGATAAAAAATGCCAGATAGGCACTTGAACAGTTTTGGATTTAAGTTATCTTTCTGCAATTTTCAACAATAGGCAATAATACCAAGGAGTTACGCAAATGGCTAATATCATTGAAAATGCATTCCTTCTGGGGCTGGGCGCTTTGTCAATCAGCAAGAGCGCGGCGGAAAATCTCATTAAGGACGCAGTCAAAAAGGCTGAAATCACAGAAAAAGAAGGCGATTCATTGATGCAGACCTTCATAGCGGAGGGCGAGAAGGCAAAGGAAAACATCCAGAAGGCCGTGGATGAGGCACTCAAGACCAGGGGACAGTCCCTTATGCCAGGCGCAGCGAAGATTGCCGACCTGGAGGCCAAGGTTGCCGCATTGGAAGCCAGAATAGCTGAACTGGAAGGAAAGAAAGCCTAATACAAAGGCAAAGCAAAGGTGCCTCGCTTAATGCGGAGGCACCTTTTTTTATCCACAGATTACCCAGATTTTCTCAGATTGCTCTGTTCCCATGAGGGTGGAACAGAGCGAACCACATATTTCCATGGTTTTATACAAATGCTCTGTTCCCCAAGAGGGTAGGTAATGGGCAGTTCGGCCCCGCTGGGGCCGTGGGCTCTGCAGGGCACGTTCCCCAGGCGTCGCTTCGCTCCGCCTGGGGGTATTCAAATTGGGCCCCGCTGGGGCCCCCTCTGCGGCAAAGCGTGGTTG
>JAFYGL010000410.1 GCA_017543165.1 Victivallales bacterium
GCAGCTGGTGAATCTGAAGAGTGCCGTGCAGCAGTTCTATATGGACATGTCCGCATATCCAGCCTCGTTGCAGGACCTTATCACAAATCCTGGCAACGACAAGTGGAATGGCCCATACCTGGATGCGAAGAACCTGCCAAAGGACGGCTGGGACGGAGACTTTGAATATACCGTGCCAGGCGCGGACAATATGCCATTCGACATCATCAGCTACGGCGCGGACAAGACCTCTGGCGGCGATGGCTACAATGAGGATCTCTCCTGCTGGAACTAAGTAATTGTCTTTGATGAAATCGCATCCCTTTACATTTCTGGAAATCATAGTCGTGGCGTTGATTATGGCGCTTGTGGCAGTCTTTGCAATTCCACAAGTCGCCAGGACACCGCGGCGTCTGGAAGTGGAGGGCGCTTTGTCCAGCATAAGGCAGGCCGTGCGGGAAGTCGGCATGAGAGCGCGCGCCACTGGCACGCCCCTGCTTTTGGTGCTGGACGAGGAGGCTGGCGAGTTCAAGGTGGAACAACTTTCGGACAATCTGGCAATGTGGCAGGACTGGCAGCCTCCCGTCAAGAAGACTGAGGAGGCTGCTGCTGCCTCGGTGGTGGCGTTCCAGGCAAAGACGGCATATCCCATCTCTGGCGGCGTGGAATGGCTGCCTGCCGAAACTGGGCTTGACCAGTATGATTCAGTGTCATTCGCATTCTTCGAGGACGGGCAGGCCGCAGGCAAACCCCTTCGCTTCAGAGTGGGAGGTCGCTATTACCAAATGGATGTGGACTGCCTTACTGGTGCGCCCCTCATAGAGGAACTGGAATAGGATTATTATTTATGGATATTACAAAGGAGCAGGCGCAGGCACGCATAGAGGCGCTGCGCAAGGAAATTGATGAATACAACCGCAGGTATTATGCGGAGGCCAAGCCAGTGGTCAGCGACTTCGTCTATGATGCGCTGCTGGCTGAACTGGCGGAATTGGAGGCGGCATTCCCTGAATTCAAGAAAGATGCGTCGCCTACGCAGAAGGTGGGGGACGACCATCTGGAGGGCTTTGTGACACGGCCCCACAAGGTGCCAATGCTGAGCCTGGACAACACCTACAATGAGGAGGATGTCAGGCGATTCACCACTTACGTTGCAAAGAACCTGCCCATTGGCGAGGCTGTGCATTATACCATAGAACCCAAGGTGGACGGCATAAGCATCAGCATTCGCTACGAAAATGGCGTGCTGGTGCAGGCGCTTACGCGTGGGAATGGCAAGGAAGGCGATGATGTGACAGTGAACATCCGCACGGTGCAAAGCATACCGCAAAGACTTGCGGGGCCAGGGCCATTTCCGGAAGTGTTCGAGGCGCGAGGCGAACTGTATATGAGCCGCGAGGGTTTCAGCCACCTTAATGCGCAGCGCATTGCCGAAGGCGAGGATGAATTCGCCAATGCCAGAAACGCAACTGCCGGCACAATAAAACTGCTGGATGTGGAGGAGGTCGCACGTCGTCCACTGGATGCCGTGTTCTATGCTCAGGGCGAACTGAAGGGCATTGACATCAATAGCCAGCTGGAACTTTTCCAGGCGTTCCGCAACTTTGGCCTCAAGGTGCAATCCTGGTTCGGAGAGGCGGATGACACGGAAGGCGTCATCGCCGCAATTCGCCATATTCACGATGGCAGATACGATTTCCCATACGACATTGACGGCGCAGTCATCAAGGTGGATTCCTTTGCCCAAAGGGAATCCCTTGGCATGACGGCAAAGGCGCCCAGTTGGGCCAAGGCATACAAATATCCGCCAGAACAATGCGCCACTCTTCTGAAGGCAATCACCGTGCAGGTGGGCAGGACTGGCGTGCTGACGCCAGTGGCTGAACTGGAACCTGTGTTCCTGGCTGGCTCAACTATCTCACGAGCAACTCTTCATAATGAGGACGACATACAGAGGAAGGACATCAGAATCGGCGACACAGTGCTGATTGAGAAGGCGGGGGACGTCATTCCGGCAGTGGCCTCGGTGGTCATGGCGAAACGTCCGCCAGACGCCAGGCCATTCAGTCTGTTTGAGCACATCGGCGGCAAATGCCCCGCCTGCGGCGGCCCTGTTGAAAAGGACGCCAAATTCGTTGCATGGCGCTGCGTGAACTTGTATTGTCCAGCCCAGGCCATGCGGCGTGTTGAGTACTTCGCCGCCAGGAATGCCTTGGACCTGGAATGCCTGGGCCCCAGCGTGGCGGCCGCCCTCATTGAGAACAATGTCATCAAGGAACCGCTGGATCTGTTCTCCGTTAGCCAGGATACATTGATGAAACTGAACCTTGGCACGGAGAACGAGCCTCGTCTCTTCGGCAAAAATGGCCAGAAGCTCGTAGAGGCCTTGGAACGCAGCAGAAGCAAGCCGCTTTCCGCATGGCTGCACGCATTGGGCATCCCTGAAGTTGGCGCCGCCACGGCTATTGAACTGGGACGCGTGCACAAGAACCTGGAGGAACTGGCGTCGTCCCGCATACTGCGGGCACTGGCGGCATTGTGCGATGCTGAGGCTGGCGTCAAATACGATATGTTCCGTCCATGCCCATATAGCACAGATGATTTGCCCACCACGCCAAGGGAACTGGCAGAGATACTTCTGCCGCTGGGGCTGATACGTCAATCCAAATCCAAGCAGAAAGGATACGCAACTACAAGCATCGGCCAGAAGACGGCATTGAGCGTGCTCTCATTCTTTGCCAGCGACATTGGAAAGAACATTCTTGCCCGTCTGCATGAATTGGGCATTTCGCCACAGGGCGCCGTGCCCCCCGAGGGAGCAAGTTCCAAACTGGCGGGGCTTACTTTCGTTATCACTGGCAAACTGGAATCCATGGAAAGAGAGGCCGC
>JAFYGL010000411.1 GCA_017543165.1 Victivallales bacterium
AGACAACTGGTATGCCAATACACTTACTCTGGCCAATTTCGTTTGCGGAGTGCTGGCGATATGGCAGGCCCTCCTGTCACATTACATTCTCTGCATGGTGCTGGTGTTCGTGGGGCAGTTCTTTGATTTGTTCGACGGGCGCCTGGCACGAAAGTACGGCTCCACCAAGAGAGGACCCCTTTTCGATGACATTGCGGACGCCACCAGCTTCGGCCTGGCAATTGGCACCATGATTTTCAAGTGCATGGTACAGAACACGGCGTTCCCTGTCTGGCTTGCCGCGCTTCTGGCGCTGTTCTATGTGGTGTGCCTGATATACAGGCTGTATCGCTTCCTCAAGCCAACGGAAAACCTGCCCAGGGGCATCTTCCAGGGCACGCCTTCTCCAGCAGGCGCCATGCTGGCGGGCTCGTCAATACTGGCGGCCCTGGCGGTGGGGCAGCAATGGGCGATGTATTTGGCGGCGGCGCTGGTGCTTCTGTCCGCCTGCCTTATGGTGTCCAATGTGCACTATTGCCATTTCGGGCAGGTCATTTTGCCGCAGATACCACGCGGCGTGAAGTTGCTTATCGCAATCCTTGTGATAATCCTAACTGTGATGGCCATTGCCATGAAATACTATCGCCCTGCATTTGTGTGGACTTGCTTTTTCGGCAGCATACTATATATGTTTTGCGGCATGCAGAGGGTGAACAGGCTGTCCTGCCCTGAGGTAAATGCCAGTGGCGAGGAGGCGTAATGATTCCCGACAAGAACAAGGCCTTCGCCAAAAGACTGCTTCGACGGCTTGACAAGCTGGACAATGACAGCCTCCAGGCATATCTTTCCCGCATCATTGAGGAGCAGGGCTTTCTTGAAAGCGTGTTCAATACAATCCATGAGGCGATAATTGTCATCGATGGTGATTTCAAGATTGCCTTCGCCAATTCCGCCTGCAAGCCCATGCTGGGCATCGGGCTGGAGGACATCGGGCAGAGCATTGAAAAATTCTTCAGGCAGTTTCCATGGCAGGACTATGTAGGCGGGGATGCAAAACTGCCATCCGCCTCCCGCCGTGAAATCGAGGTGTTCTATCCCGAGCACCGTTTCCTCAGTTTCTACATCATGCCCATTGCCAGGCAAGGCGGCAAGAAGGACGCGCCTCTGGCGACGCTTATATTCCAGGATGTGACTGAATCGGTGCAGAATGCGGAAATCAACCTTGAAACCCAGAAAATCAAGGCGATTACGCAGCTGGCGGCAGGAGTGGCGCATGAACTGGGAAATCCACTCAACAGCCTGGGAATACACCTGCAACTCACTAAAAGGACCTTGAGGAAACTGCCTGATTCCAGCGAGAAGGAGCAGCTGCTGTCGTTCATTGACACTACTGAGCAGGAGGTAAGGCGGCTGGACACCATAGTCAAGAACTTCCTCAGCGCAATAAGACCTGCGCCAATCAACTCCGTGCTGCTGGATATGCCTAAACTCATAGCGGACGCGGCAGGCTTCATGGCGGAGGAACTTAAAAACCACGGCATTACCCTGGAAGTCAGCATCCAGCCCAATTTGCCTGTGGTGTTCGGTGACCCTGACCAGCTTACACAGGCATTCTTCAATATCATAAAGAACGCGATGCAGGCAATGCATGACAAAGGCGCAATATACATTTCATGCAATGCCGACGATGTGTACGTGAACGTCAAGTTCATTGACACGGGCAAGGGCATAAGGGAGGAGGAAATGCCAAAATTGCTGGATCCATATTTCACTACAAAGAGTTCTGGCACTGGGCTGGGTTTGCTTATTGTGGATAGAATAGTCCGCGCCCACGGTGGAACGCTGGCGATAGAGAGCGAGCCAGGGCAGGGCAGCGCCGTGACCATCAGCCTGCCGCTTTATGTCAGGCAGACACGTCTGCTGCAAAACTGAGTGCGTTACAATGAACGGCATAAGGACATTGAGGAACATAACCAGGACGTACCGCCATGTAAAGCGGTACAGGCAGATTTTCAATATCATAATGAAGAATGGCTTTGGCTATATCTTCAGTGATTTGAAGTTGTACATGCCTGGCAAGATGGGCTTCCTGTCAAGCAGGAACTTGGAGGGCAGGCAGCTTGCCGAATCCAAACTGGCGGAGCGTTTTCGCGCCACCCTTGTGGAACTGGGACCCACCTTTGTAAAACTGGGGCAGTTCCTGTCCACGCGCCCTGATATCTTGTCCAACGAAATGATAGACGCCCTTTCCACCTTGCGTGAGAAAGTGCCTCCATTCCCGTTCCAGGATGTGCGGACCATAATACGGCAGGAACTGGATGGCGAGATAGAGGATTTGTTCCAGGAGTTTTCGGACAAGCCAGCTGGCTCCGCCTCCATCGCCCAGGGATACAAGGCGCG
>JAFYGL010000412.1 GCA_017543165.1 Victivallales bacterium
GATAATGATGATAAATACTCAAAACGATGCACTTGGTTGCCTTGATTTACTGTCTTCATTGCTGCTTCAATGATGCTTGGTATGCTTCTACAATACCCTCACAATAATCTTTAGCATCAATGCCAAGATACCCTGGATGATATGCCCAAATAAATGTACAACTTTGGCTTCTAAAGAAAACAGTATCTCCCTTTTCTATATGAATGGATTTTGCAGGATCATACGGGTGTCCAGCATAGTACATTGACAATTCTGAAAAAATGGGAAATAGCCCATTTCCGCCTCCAAATATGACTATCTCAGGCAAATAAGCATCTATTTGTCGATATATGATTGCCTTGTATCTTGAAAAACCTTCAAGAATAACTTCATCAGGGGAATTGGTTGTCTCGCTGGGTTCCTTGTTTACTTCGATTACCGCAGTCTTCAGAAGAGCACTTAATACGTCACAAGGAACATCGCGCCATCCAACATTTTGGCAAAGCATATAACTGACATAAGACATCTTGCGCCATGTAGGACCACCGTCGCGTTTTTCCTCTATGCACTCTTTTATGCGACTAGCATAGTCCTTATCTAGGCATCCAGAATCATAGTAATCCTGTTTTAGAAGCCAAAGAATTCGCGGTGATGCATTCTCGTATTGCTTGATATCCAATATTCCATCGTTGATTATATCTATTTTAGGATGTTGTTCCTGCAAATGCCTGAAATCCTCTTCGATGCCTTTCAATTTCACATGAGATACTTTCATTCTAACTCCTTAACCAGATATAACTTGATGACTTTGTTTACAGAACCAACACCTTGTCATCTAGGTGATTGCATTTTGCACTAATTTTGGTTACGCTCTGTTCCCCATGAGGGTAGGTACTTGAGAGCCCCTTGAGGGGCTCCTTGCAAGTACCTACCCTCTTGGGGAACAAAGCGTATCATATTCATCCACTATCCCCTCATTTCTTTTCAATTATCACCGTTACGCTTCCGCGACCTAACTTTTCTTTCAGTCCAGCAACGTCGTCAATTCGGCCGATTCTGGTATAGCTGTATGGAGTCGGGAACGATTCGTAGAAGAGCACCAGCGTGGAGTTTCCGTAAAGCATAAGTTCCCCGCAGTTGATTTTGCGGGGACACGAGGAGGCGGTGTGGAGTTTGCCAGGCAGTTCCGCATACTTTTCGTTTCCGTTCAATTCATTCATTTGCAGAGTCAGCGGAAGGCACTTTGAGAACTCCGCCGCAGCCTGGGTGTCTGCCAATACTGCGGTGAAATCCTTTCCCTCTATGTTGATTTTGATTGCTGGCATATTGCTTTCCGTAACTGGCGCTCGTGCGTTTTTCGTGCAGGCCGCAGACAACCATGCCGCCGCGACGAGGAGGCAAAGGCATGCTACGGCCTTGCTTGTTTCGCAAATTGGCTCGCGTTTCATGTGGTCTTATTTCTTTTCAAGATACTTCCTGTAGAAACTGTCAATCTTGTCAAACGGGATGATGTCCAGTTGGTCGTAGAGGTCGCAATGGCTTGCGCCAGGGACGATGACCAGTTCCTTGTTGTCCCCCTTGAGCATCTTGAAGGCGGTCTCGCCAAAGTAGCGGCTGTGCGCCTTCTCGCCGTGGACGACCAGCACCGCGCTCTCGATTTCATCCGCATACGCCAGCAGTTTCGCATTCAGGAAGGAGAGGGACGAGGTGATGTTCCAGCCGCCATTGGAATTCAGTGAGCGTGGATGATAGCCCCGTGGTGTCTTGTAGTGGTCGTAGTAGTCCTTGACGAACTGCGGTGCGTCCGCAGGAAGTGGATCGACCACGCCGCCGCCCAGTTTGTAGGTTCCGTTGCGGAAGTCCTCATTGCGTTGTGTGTTCAATGCAACGCGCTTCTCGTGGCGCTTTGCGGCAGAGTTCTCCTGGTCGAAGTAGCCATTGGCGGTGACGCGTGTCATGTCATACATGGTGGAGGCCACTGTCGCCTTGACGCGGGTGTCAATGGCGGCGGCGTTTAGGGCCAGGCCGCCCCAGCCGCAGATGCCGCAGATGCCTATCTTGTCCCCATCCACGTCGTCGCGGGAGATGAGGTAATCGACGGCTGCCTGGAAGTCCTCCGTGTTGATGTCTGGCGAGGCGACATAGCGCGGCTGCCCGCTGCTTTCGCCAGTGAAGGACGGGTCGAAGGCGATGGCGAGGAAGCCGCGTTTCGCAAACTCCTGCGCGTAGATGCCCGACGACTGCTCCTTGACCGCGCCGAATGGACCGGACACTGCGATTGCCGCCAATTTGCCTGTGGCGTTCTTCGGCTTATAGACATCCGCAGCCAGCGTGATGCCGAAGCGGTTCGGGAAGGTGACTTTGCTGTGCTCCACCTGGTCGCTCAGCGGGAAGATTTTGTCCCATTTTTGTGTCAGTTCGATGTTTTTCATGGATGGATGCTCCTTGGATGTGTTTTTGTGCTTGCAGCAGCCAGTGACTGCCAGGATGAGTGCGGCGAATGAGAGAAGCAGTGTACTTTTCTTCATGGTGTTTTCCTTTGGATGGATGCCGTCGCATCGTTGGCTTGGCTGAGGCGAAAATGTCGTCACATTTCCGCCATTTTTTTTACGCGAATTAATTTATTTCCGATTTGTGAAATAGCAAATACTTTGTTTTTATGTATTTCTATGCTTTACAAGCATATCATAAGTTTTATAGTACCGCAATGTCCATAGCAAACAGGAGCATACCATGGAACTAAGAGTGCTGAAATACTTTCTGGCAGTGTCGCAGGAGGGAAGCGTCACAGGTGCGGCCCATCGCCTGCATGTCACCCAGCCGACGCTTTCCCGACAACTGAAGGACCTGGAGGAGGAACTTGGCCAGCGGCTGTTCATACGCGGCAGCCACAGCGTCTCGTTGACTGCCGAGGGGATGCTTCTGCGCCAGCGGGCTGAGGAGATAATGACCATTGTTGACAAGACACGCTCCGACTTCAGCCAGCGCCACAGGATAGCGGGGGACGTCTATATCGGCGGTGGCGAGAGCGAGGCCATGTCGCTTCTGGCGGAGGTCATCCGTGATGTGCGTGAGAGGCATCCTGGCATTCGCTTTCATCTGCACAGCGGGAATGCGGAGGAGGTCATGGAACGCCTGGACCGCGGGACGCTGGACTTCGGCGTGCTCATCCAGCCAGTGGACATATCGAAATACGATGCGCTTGCGCTGCCTTACAAGGATGTCTGGGGGCTGGTTATGCCAGTCGGACACCCCTTGGCAGAGAAGAAGGGCGTTGTCCCTGCCGACCTTGCGGATTTGCCGCTGATTCTCTCGCGGCAGGTGCTCCAGTATGGAACAGCTGGAAATCCCTGCCTGGAGTGGCTGGGAAAGCCCGTGTCGGAACTTAATATCGCCGCCACCTATAATCTTATATTCAATGCGGCTCTGCTTGTCCGCGCAGGCGTCGGCTGCGCGGTCACGCTGGATCGGCTGGTTCCCGTTGGCGTGAGGGCAGGGCTGGCCTTCCGTCCATTTGTGCCGAAACTGGAGTCCTCCTTGGACATTGTGTGGAAGAAGGGGCAGTTCTTCTCGCCAGCCGCCTCCGCATTCCTGACCAGGCTTCAGGAGAGACTGGCGGTGGGGCAATAATGCCTTGCTATGTTCTCAAATGAAGGTTCTTGATGGGACTTATGGGACATCTGGGACTTATGCGACAAGCAGGCAAGTCCCATAAGTCCCAGATGTCCCATAAGTCCCATTGAGAACCTAACCTCGTATGGAACAGAGCGTCGAGTTAAAGATGCTTGGACTTGCAGATTGCGTCAAATATTCACGAAGGACGCATTTTTTTTATTTTTGAATATTGTTCATTGAATATTATTCATTGGGCGTTATGTTATCCCGCATTGATACTAGAGCGCTGCTTCGCGCTCAA
>JAFYGL010000413.1 GCA_017543165.1 Victivallales bacterium
CCGCATCGCCCTCATCATCGGAGAGGACGAATTGGCGAAGGGACAGGTGCTGTGCCGCAACATGAGAGAGGCCTCCCAGGAAAGCCTGGCGTTGGACAAGGTGCCCGAGACGATTTCAAGCATGCTTAAATAAGTACCAACAAGAACCAAAAATAGAAGGTAGTTTATGTCATTCAAGCGTACACACAATTGCAATGAACTAACAGTGGATGCCATTGGGCAGAACGTCACCCTGTGCGGATGGGTCAATTCAAGCCGCAATCTGGGTGGCATGATTTTCATCGACCTGCGGGACAGGGAAGGCATAACCCAGCTTTTCATCGACCCCGAAAAGACGCCCGACGTGGCTGCCGCCGCCAAGGATGTCCGCGAGGAATGGGTGCTTCGCGCGGAGGGCGTTGTACGTCCCCGTCCTGAAAACATGGTCAATGCCAAGCGCGCTACTGGCGCAGTCGAGGTGGAGGTCACATCCCTTGAGATATTGAATGTGGCGCAGCCCATGCCATTCCACCTGGAAGACCCCGCCGCCAGCGAGGACCTGAAACTGAAATACAGGTATCTGGACATGCGACGCTCTGGCATTCTGGACAATTTGCGCCTGCGCCACAAGATCACAAAAGTCTGCCGTGACTATCTGGACGAGCATGGCTTCGTGGAAGTGGAGACGCCAATCCTCAGCAAGAGCACGCCAGAAGGCGCCAGGGACTATCTCGTGCCAAGCCGTGTGAAGCCAGGCACGTTCTACGCCTTGCCCCAGGCCCCCCAGCAGTACAAGCAACTTCTCATGGTGGGCGGCATTGAACGCTATTTCCAGATTGCACGCTGTTTCCGTGACGAAGATTTGCGGGCGGACAGGCAGCCTGAATTCACGCAGATTGACCTGGAAATGAGTTTTGTGGACCAGGAGGACATCATGACGCTGGTGGAGAACATGATCGCCACTGTGGTCAAGGAGACTCTGGGACGTGATATTCAGACTCCTTTCCTGCGCATGACATACGCTGACGCCATGAACCGCTTCGGCAGCGACAAGCCAGACATGCGCTTCGATATGGAAATCCAGGATGTGAGCAGCATATTCACGGCCTCGGAATTCAAGGCATTCAGCGAGACACTGGCCGCAGGCGGTGTGCTGAAGGCCATCAATGCCAAGGGAATGGCCGCCGCTGCAAGCCGCAAGGTGCTGGATGACTGGACAGCCACGGCGAAGTTGTTCGGCGCAAAGGGCCTGGTCTGGCTCAAGCGCGAAAACGGCGCATTCACTGGCTCGGCGGCAAAGTTCTTCAATGAAACGGAGATGGCCGCCCTGGCGGAGGCAATGAAGGCCGAGGACGGAGATGTCATTCTTATCATTGCGGACAAGTGGCGCGTCGCCTGCGAAGCAATGGGACGCCTGCGCCTGGCAGTCGCCGAAAAGGCAAACCTGGTGAAAGACCCCAATATGATGAAGTTCCTGTGGGTAATCGAATTCCCGCTGCTTGACTGGGACGAAGAGGAAAAGCGCTTCGTGGCGGTGCATCACCCATTCACCAGCCCCATGGACGAGGATATTCCAAAGTTGCAGAGCGACCCTGGCTCTGTGCGCGCAAAGGCATACGATGTGGTGCTCAATGGCGTGGAACTGGGCGGTGGTTCCATACGTATCCACCAGTCCGACAGGCAGGCCCTCATGTTCCGCACCCTGGGCATTTCCGACGAGGAGGCCAAGCTGCGCTTCGAGCATCTGCTGGAGGCATTCTCCTTTGGCGCACCGCCACACGGTGGACTGGCAATCGGTTTGGACCGCTTTGTGATGCTGCTGTGCGGCGCAAAGTCCATCCGCGAGGTCATTGCCTTCCCGAAGACCGCCCGCGCAACCTGCCTCATGACAGATTCGCCCAGCACCGTTGACCAGGCGCAGCTGGACGAGTTGAACATACAAATCACCAAGCAGGAATAGGCACTGCGCTTATGTGGGCGCCGAGGCGGCGCCCACAAAAAAAAGCGCCACTGGCAAGCCAGTGGCGCTTGGAAATCCCGTGTCATGAGTGCGCGGCCAACATGTTGGCCGCGCACATTTGTTTTTATCAGCCGCAGTGGAAGAAGCTGTGGACCAGTTCAAGTATCTTTTCCTGGTCGTTTCCGATGTCGGCCCGCAATGTGCGGTCGTTGAATGACTGCAATCCGCTGATGATGCCGTCAATCATTGCAGGGCTGAATACGCCTTCCTTTTCGTAGTATGCCCTTTGTGCCTGGAGGCAGTCCGCCGACGCCGCGCAACTGTCTGGCAGGACTGCCAGTTTCTTCAGCAATGCGCTGTTTTCCGCCTTGTGGATGTTCACGTTCACGTATGTCTTTTCTGCGATTTTCAGTGCGTTTGGCATTTCAAAGCCAGTACGGGCGGCGACTGCCATGCCCGCCAGCAGCAAATTCAGGTTGGAGGAGCCATCAGGCGAGCGCAGTTCCACGGTCTGCTTCTGGGATGTCTTGAATGTGCCTGCCTTCTCCTGTGGATTTGCCTGCGAGCAGAGGTCCTTGGAACTTGTCCAGCCCAGAGGTACGCGCACCAGGACGGAGCGGTTGCGGTCGCCCCAGCAGACATTTGTCGGCGCCTCCTGGTGAGGCACCAGGCGGAAATATGAAGTTGGATTGGTGTTGCCGAATGCGGTCAGGGATGGCGCCAGCGTCATCATGCCAGCAATGGCGCGCTTTGCATCATCGGAGAGCACGCCTTTCTTCAGCATCTGGTTGACGCCGTTCTTCATCAGGCGGAAGTGGATATGCAAACCTGAACCCGCCTTGCCGACCGTGATTTTTGGCGCAAAGGTCACATTCAGACCAGAGCGGTATGCCAGATTGCGAATCATCCATTTCGCCAGGAGCAGCTGTTCCGCCGCGTCCTCCGCGGCCACTGGCAGGAACTCAATCTCGTTCTGCTCGTAGATCTTGCCGTCCAGCGTGAAGTTGCCCACTTCGGAGTGCCCGTACTTGATCTGGCCGCCAGATTGGGAAATGTAGTTCATGCAAAGCTGCCTGAAGTCACCGAATTTTGTATATGGTGCTGATTCGTGGTATCCTTTCTGGTCAACAGCAGGGAAGTCGCCCTCGTCTTCGGCTATGACATAGTATTCCAGTTCGCCCATTGCCTGGAATTCCAGACCAGTTGCCTTCGTGAATGCCTGGCATGCCTTGCGTGTCGTGTATTCAGGTGAGCTTTCCAGCGGGTCGCCGTCCTTGTTGAAGAAGGAGCAGAGCAGGTTCAAGGTAGGCAGTTCGCTGAACGGGTCAAGATATGCGGTGCGGAAACGCGGCACCACGTAGAGGTCGCTGCTGCTTGCCTCGATGAAGGGGAACAGGCTGGATCCGTCCACACGCTCGCCGCAGGACAGAATCTCATCCAGATATGCGCCGTCATTGATTACGAAGTTAAGCGTCTTAATCCTGCCGTCACCTGCTGGATACTGGAAATTGATGTGGCGAATGCCCTTTTCCTTGACGTATTTGATCAGGTCGCTTTTGCGGAAATCCGCTGGATTCTTGTCCAATTCCGCCGCCAGGCTGCGGAACGAGTAGTCCTTCATTTTCTCCATTTGCCTTGTCTCTTCCGTTTGTATTGTTGTTTGACAAAAAATGTATTGTTTAACAATATTTTGATATTGTTTAACAAAATATGTATTTTTTTACAAAAAATGCAACCGCGAAAATTAATGCAATTTTGCGATTTTACAAGCGGGATTCTGGAATAATGTGCGCCAAGTAGTCATGCAAAAAAGGTCCCTACTTCTCTTTGCAACGCAGTTCGGTTTCCCCGTTTGTTTATTCGGTAATGCTTTCAGCACGGCGGATATACATGTCCTGCTCTGATTTGTCCATGGTAGTAAAGCGGACATTCCAGCCTGCGACGCGTATCTGCAGGCCCTGGTATTTTTCTGGTGTCTCCTGGGCTTTCCTTAGTTCATCCGCGTCAAAGATATTGAAATGAACGGCAACGCCATTGCCTGCAAAATATACGCGCAGCAACTGGCGCCAGGCCGCCAGCCCCTCCGCTCCCTTTACGGAACTTGGATGCATCATTATATCCAGGGGGAAATCTCCTGGGAAGGAGGCGGCGTCAACGGAGAGCACGGATCTTATGAGGGCGGTGACGCCGTTAATGTCCGAGCCCATTCGCGGCGATGCGTTCTTAGACATTTCCTCGCCTGCGAAGCGCCCGTCTGGCGTTGCCCCTGTAAGTTTACCCTCTATGACAAACTGTTTTGCGCAATGTACGCTGGCTTTCCATTTGCCGCCACGGGCATTGGGCCTGCTGTTAATATGGTTTCCCAGGGTTCTGGAAAGCATCTGCGCAAAGCGGTCAACCCTGGGAATGCCGTTGCCGTAGCGTTCCTTGAAAGAGAGGATTTTCTGGTGCAGCATTTCGAAGCCCTCCCAGTTTGCGTTCAATGCGGCGGCAAGTTCCTCCAGAGTGAACTGCCTCCTATTGTACACAAGTTCCTCCACAACGGAAAGCGCGTCAATTGCAGAGCCGAAGCCTGTGGTGAGAAGGGCGGTTGAGTTGTTGTCGCATCCGTTGGCGAAGGCGTCCAGTCCCGTGCGCAGGCTGTTGGGTATTGTTGCGGAAAAGACATTTGATGGATTGTATGATGCCAGATGCGCCTCGACCTCATTGCCGACTTTTATATTTGCATCGATGATCCAGTAAAGTTCGCTTATGTAGAGGCGGTAGAAGTCATCGAATGTCTTCAATTCTGCCAACTGCGGAACTTGCACGCCGAGGCATTTTCCAGTTTGCTTGTCTATGCCCTGGTTGAAAATCAATTCAAATGGCTTCAACATGTTCAGATGTCCGAGCCCTGTCCCGTTGCTGTGGACGCGTCCACGGGTGGCGACCTCATAGCAGCCACGAATGTCGCAGGTGCGGGCGTCCTCCTCGGTCAGGCCGTGCGAGGTCATGATATGCCGTATTCCCTCCTCGCCGACCAGGACTATGCTCTGGTGCTGGTCCCGTATCAGCGCAAGTACCTTGTCAATGAAGTCATCTGGAGTGTTCTTGGCAATCTTTATCTGGATTTTCGGTGTGGGCAGATGCAGTTTTGCTGCCTCGTCCAGGATGAAATGCGTCAGGTGGTTTATCTGCGTGGTGCCGTCCTCCTTTGTGCCGCCAAGATACACTGGCTGCCCCCAGTAGTTGTCTATGGAGCCCCACTGCATGAAGAAGTGGTCGAACATTTCACGCATCTGCGCGTCTGTGAAGGTGCCGTCCTTCAGGTCTCGGTCGTAGAATGGCGTCAGCCTCCAGTCGAGATTGCCCAGGGAACGCACTTGTAGATGGTCGATATGCTCGCTGAACATATAATAGAGGTAGATGAACTGGAGGGCGTCGAAGAAGTTCTGGGGCGGCCCGTCGTGCAGTCTCTGCAAGGAGGCTGCCACAAAGTCGCATCGTTCGTTCACATGTGTTTTTGCCCGCTCTATGAAACGCTCCAGCATGCGCAGAATTGCCTCGTATGTGATGCGTATCCCTTCGAAATAAGCCTCCGTGCTGGCATTTAGCGTTCCTTGTGCGCGGTGTTTTTCGCGCCAGTCCATGGCGTTGCGGAGCAAGCCAGGGAAGCCCAGTTGAAACATCATGTCCCATTCGGGAACGGAATGGTCGAAATCAACCCAGATATTGGAGGCACCAGACAGGTTAAGCAACTCCCACAGTTTCTGTTGCTGTATGGGAATGCGCTTGCGCAGTTCCTTAATCAAGGGGGAC
>JAFYGL010000414.1 GCA_017543165.1 Victivallales bacterium
GTCCACAGTCCACAGCGTTATCAGTGTTCTCCGTATGCGCCCAGGAATGTGAAGTGTGCTATGTCAGGGTCTGTGGAAAGTTCTGACAGAAGCTGGAGCACCTTCTCGTCCTTTGGCGAGGCCTCGAAGTCAAAGGTGAACAGGAATTCAAAGTCCATGCCAGGTATGGGGCGTGATTCCAGCTTTGTGAGATTCACGCCGATGGCGGAGAACCTTGAAAGCAGGCCATTGAGCGAGCCAGGGCGGTGCGGCAGTATGAGCATGATGCTCAGTTTGTTTGCATCGCTGAAAATCTCCAGGTTCTTGGATATGCAGATGAAGCGGGTGTAGTTGAACTTGGCGTCAGCAATGTCTTCAGCCAGCACGTTGAGCCCGTACAGTTCGGCACATTCCCTGGAGGCAATGACCGCCAGGTCCAGCCGTTCGCCCGCCGCCAGTTCCTTTGCGGCGCTTGCCGTATTGTTTGAAGGCACAATCTTAATGCCAGGGAACTTCTTCAGGAACGTACCGCACTGGGACAGCGCCTGCTGGTGGCTTACAATCTCAGTTATGCCCTCAAGCGTGGCGCCAGGCTTAGCCAGCAGAACATGGTTGATTTTCAGGCGGATGCTCTTCACAATGTGGAATTTATGCTTCACCATGGCGTCGTACACGGACACAACCGAGCCAGCAGAGGAATTCTCTATGGGAAGGACGCCATACGGGCACAAGCCACTTTCCACGGCCTCGAACACCTTGTCAAAACTATTGAAATACAGGATAGTCGGCACGCTGAACATGCGTGTTGTGGCCTGCTGTGAATATGCACCCTCCGTCCCCTGGCATGCCACCATGGAGCGCTTGGGGAAATCCCGCACATTCTCGTTTGCCGCCCGTATCGCGTCAAGCAAAGGCGTGCTCCCGCCACGGGCCAGACGCTGCTTCGCCTTGGAAAGATTGAACAATGTGGAGAAAATCATCTGCAACTCGGTCTCGTATTCTGGCCCTGCCTTCTCCATCACGGTGTTAAGTATCTCCCTTTCGCGGGCAGGCGCGAATGTGCTTATGCCCTTCTCGCGCTTTGCCGCGGCCACGTCATTCATTATGCCCATGCGCTTCACCAGCAAATCCACCAGTTGCGCGTCAATGTCGTCTATCTGCTGTCTTAATTCTGCCAGTTCCTTCATTTTGCCACTCCTGCCGCCTATATCGGTTATTGTTTCAGTTCAAAGCACTGCGCACCGCGTTGATGCGCTGCATGGTCTCAGCGAACATCTGCGGCGTCTGGCTCTGGACGCCGTCGCACTTTGCGTGCGCAGGGTCGTTGTGCACTTCGATGATGAGGCCATCTGCGCCGATGGCAGTCGCAGCCACGGCCATTGGCTCCACAAGATAGGCGTAGCCAGTTCCATGGGAGGGGTCCACGATGACTGGCAGGTGCGTCAGCCTGTGGAGCACCGGCACCACGCTCAAGTCCACAGTATTTCGCGTTGCGGTCTCGAATGTGCGGATGCCGCGTTCGCAAAGTATGACATTTGGATTGCCCGATGAAATAATGTATTCCGCGCTCATCAGCAGTTCCTGCAATGTTGAGGACATGCCGCGCTTCAGCAGCACAGGCTTTTTCGTGTAGGAGCCGACCTCCTTGAGCAGGTTGAAGTTCTGCATGTTGCGCGCGCCGATCTGTATCACATCCACATCGTTGAAAAGTTCGATGTCCTTGAAATCCATCAATTCGGTGACAATTGGCAGACCAGTCTCCTTCTTGGCGGCGGACAACATCCTGAGCCCTTCTCCGCCCAGTCCCTGGAAGGAATATGGCGATGTGCGCGGCTTGAAAGCGCCGCCGCGCAGCATTGTGGCGCCAGCGGCCTTCACAGCCTGCGCAACCTGGATTATCTGCTCCTCGGATTCCACGCTGCAAGGGCCAGCGATCACGGAGAAATGCCCGCCGCCCAAACTTGCGCCGCCAGCCTCTATGACAGTGGAATCGGGGTGGAACCTGCGGTTGGCGGCCTTGTATGGCTCCTGGATGCGCTGCACGCTCTCAACCACATCCAGCGCTTCAATCAAGCTGGGGTCCAAGTGCGCCACATCGCCGACGCAACCAATCACGGTCTGATGCGCGCCCTTGGAAACGTTTGGCTCGATGTTCCTGGAGCGCAGCAGCGTCAGCAAATTGTCAATCTGGGATTGTTCCGCACCTTTACGGATGACGATAATCATTTTTCGAATCCTTTCTGTTTTTGTAGAACCACTCAGGACACCCGAAAGGCAAGCACAAAAAAAAGCGAACCTTCCGTTTTCCGAATGGTCCGCTTGTTTATCTGTGTCAATCTAAATTGCAAAAAAACATAACATACTACACAGCCCAACGGACCAATGCCCTTGGATACCAATAGTAGTATGTATAAAATCGCTTCATCATTGTGCCTTGCTTTTCAAAAAACGGCGATAAAATACAGAAGATATGTAAAAAATCAAATCGCCAATTCGCATTTTTCCGTCCCTTCAACGCAGAGGCGCAGAGTTTTTATTGTTTTATCCCAGAACGGAGGGTGTTTGTCTGTTCTACCTCTATAAAACATTGAAAACTCTGCGCCTCTGCGTTAAAAAGGAAATGCGAGATTCATTCCACTTTCATGGACATTTTCAACCTGCTGTCGAGGAATGGTATATTCACCAAGTCGTACAAACCAGTGCGGTTGACCGCCGTGCCATTGATTACGGCTGGTGCGCCATCACTGAAAAGTTCCAGTTTGCGCCCGTCCATTGTGCATGAGAATCCATTGCCACGAAGTGTGGTTTCAGGTGTGTGTTCTCCGTCAAAATGCAATACAGGCACGACCATGCGGGGATTGAACGCATTTCCACTTACAGATACCTCCAATGCAATGCGCCCGCTCTTTGTCAGGTCTGCCACATAGATGACTTCTGTTTTGCCCAGCTGATATTTCAGTTCCCATACGCCATCGCCCAATTGCCTGAAATCGCAGGCATCGCACTGTGCCTCAGCCAGTCTGCATACATTTCCTGCCTCGTCATCCCATTCAGGTGCGATTGATGCTGGGGACAAGTTTTCTGGAAGTCCAGATGCCACGCAATAGGATTTTTTCTGAGCAAAAGGCAATACAGGCAGAAGTCCCCAAGGCAAATCCTTCATGAGAATGCGTCCAAGGCCGCAGGCGTCATGCTCTGGATTTGGTTTCAGATCATATTCAAGATAGTTTCCATTGGCATTCAGGAACAATTTGTGGAAATTGTAGCGCAATCCAAAAGCAAAGCCTCCCAATTCTGAAACAGCAGGTGCCTCCTCAATGGAATCATCGGCATACAAGGCAGCCAATGCAAACACGGAGGAAGCAAACAAAAGATACACGGCATAATGCCCGTAGGTGTCGCAGCCATGCCGCGATTCCTGCGGGAAATAATTCTTGATATGGAAGAGCCGCCCATCCTCCCGCAGAAGTCCTGGGCGCACTGCCAATGCGGAAAGGTGCGCCTGCCTCTTGAAGGCCGCCGCCAATCTGGGCTCCGTCGCCTTGTGGCGTTTCGCCGCCAATTCGCAAAGGGCGCAGATTATCCCTTCCTGAAAATAGAACTGGGATGAACGCCCACCGAAAGGCACCTGCCCTGAAGGTGGCATGAAAAGCAAGGTGGCCAGCATCGCATCGTCCAAAACCTGTCGCAATCCCTCCTTCCAAGCGCCGTCATATCCAGCCTCAAATGCGGCCTCTAGCTGCAATCTTGTGGTGATGTCGTATGTAATCGGGTCTTTCGGGTCCTGATACATTCCATATTCGTTGAAGCGCCACAGCTGCTGGCGCACGTATGCGTCAAAGAAATGCTGCCCCCAGAGGCAGCCGTCAGGTCCTGGAAGGCCATAATGCTCCCTCATGCACTCGCCTGCGGCACTGTATATCGCCCAGTTATGGAAGGAACGCCGCATTGCTGGGTCTGGACTGACCACCTTGTAGTTCTTTTCTGGAACCACCTGCGCCAGTGACTCTTTCCATTTCGCAAGACGCTCCTCGGGCGCGCTTCCCTCTAGGCAATGGAATGCAGTGGACAGTTCTCGCATCCAGAAATCAGGTGAAAACATAATGGAATCCTGGCTTTTCAGGGTGTTGCAGCAATGGTCCATCACCAGATACAGTTTTTCCTTCAAATCCTGGCAACGCCCGAAACGCAGCAGAACTGCGCAAGGCGAAGCAAAGCGGGGCGAGCTTTGATGGTGTTCCTCATGGAGGACAGGGTCGATGACGGCGCCATCCTCATTCACCCATTTTGCGGCACTCCGCACAATACGCTCCATTATGTCCAAATAGAAATCGCGAGAAAGTCCGCTTGCCTTCCATCCTGGTGGATTCGGCTCTTGCAAAATGCGCCGCACCTGTTCAAGTTGGCTGTTGTAAATTAGCTGCTTATCCATTGCAGTATTGCCTCCAGGATTCAAGCATGACGTCTATTTCAGGAAGATATTTCCGCCAGTATTTCTCATGCTCCAAGGTCACGGGAACCTGGCATTGATTCTGCTCCAGGAGGGAGAAGAGTTCATCAAGGGGGACAATCCCCTCCCCTATGCGGTCATACTCGCAGATGCGTATGCCATCCTTGACGGCGTAATGGCTGTCCTTGAAATGCACGCCCACAATGCTGTCTCCAAGCAAGTTGTAGCTGTCGGCGAAGGATTCCTCCGCCAATTGCCTTGTATGATGCGCGTCCCAAATTATGGGCAGGTCATACCCAAGATGCTCCTGCAAATCCCTGCAACTTTTTGCACTGCTGCATATATCGTGGGTTTCAAGAGCCAGTTTTGTCTTGATATTCAATGACTGGAACCATTCCACATTGGCGGCGGCGTGGCGCAGGTGCTCCTTGTCAATTTCCTCGCCGAAATTCCCGCCGCCGAAAACCCTGACATACGGAACGCCAAAATCGTCCGCAGTGTGGACGATTTGCAAAAGTGCCTCCCGCGCATCTGGGGCATCAGCAGTGAGCCCGAAGGAACTGTCCAGAATACGGCAACGGCCCGCTGCGGCGATTTTGCGCATGACAACTTCATTTTCTGGATAATACAGAGTCTTCTGGCAATCCACCGTATTGTTCAATGTGCGTATTTCCAGGAACTCAATTCCATAACGGTCCGCTATCTCAAGTGCCTGGGGAAGATTGCATTCAGGACAGCCAAGCGTGGACATGCCCCAGCGCAAAGAAGGATATTTGTTTGAGCAAGAAGACATGGACTACCTCCTCGCCATTTGGCGGCATTCATTCAAAATCCGCATCAGTTCAATGCTCTCCGCCAACGACACGAACGGAGGCTTGTCTTCAGCAAAGTAATCATAGACATAATTGTAGTAGGAAGCAAAC
>JAFYGL010000415.1 GCA_017543165.1 Victivallales bacterium
AGGCGCATCGCCGAGAGCGAAGGCGCGAGCATTGAAAGCGCAGCAGAGCTTGTGGCAGGGGCATTCGCGGCAGACCGCACAATCTACATATTCGGATGCACCCACTCGGCGATATTGGCGGAGGATGTGTTCTACAGGGCGGGGGCCCCCGCGTTCTGGCGTCCCCTGTGGGGCCCTGGCATGAGCATAGCCACAACGCCAGGTTTCCTGACCAGCGCCGCAGAGCACAATGAGGAACTGGGGCGCTCCATAGTGGAATGCTCGCAACTTGGCAAGGACGATGTTCTTGTGGTCGCCTCCACTTCGGGCAAAAACGCCGCACCTGTCGCAGTGGCAGAAGCGGCCATGGCACGTGGCGCGAAACTGGTGATAATATCCTCCTCCGCATATAAACAGCGGCGCGGCAACCATTCGAGACTGCCAAACCTGTGGGCCTTGGAAGACAAGGCGCTCTTCATTGACAACCATGTGCCAGAAGGGGACGCATCCATTGAGGTCGGCGACGTGAGAATGGGACCGCTCTCCACTATTGCAGGCTCCTTCATAATGCACGCGCTTTCCGCCATGTCCATTGAGAAGCTGCAGGCGATGGGCATCGACGCGCCGGTGTTCCTTAGCTCGAATGCGCCTGGCGGTCGCGAGAAAAACGAAAGACTCATGAGCCGTCCTGAAATACGCGCAAGCTACATGCTTCCATGACATTTATGAAAGCGCTTTCCATCGACATAGGCACCAGCCGCATAAAATGCGCGGTGTTTGACGAAAGGGGCGCCATGCTGGCATTGCGCAGCATACGCCTTCCCAGAGCGGCTTCGCCTGACCTGCAGGATGCACAGGTCTGGATTGACTCCACAGCAAGTCTGCTCCGTGAAATCACTGGCATCCAAGACTGCGGCAGGATTGACGTGATTGCGCTGACAGGCAACATGCACGCCCTGCTTGGCGTGGATGCCCAAGGAAGGCCGCTTGCGCCTGCACGCCTCTGGTGCGACAATTCCGCAATTGCAGATTCAGACGAGCTGAACGCAAGGTTTTCAGGAGAATTTCTGAAAAGCACCGGCAATGTTAGCACCCCTGTATTCTCGCTGCCCAAAATGCTCAAAATGAAGCGTGAACAGCCTGAACTGTACTGCCGTGTCCATAAATTTCTCCAAAGCAAGGACATCATCGCGCATTTCCTCACGGGAAATTTCGTGACCGACCCCTCGGATGCTTCAGGCACGCTGCTGATGGAATTGCAGGGGCGCCGCTGGTGGCTTGATATGTTCGCCGAGCTTGACCTGGAGCATGACAAGATGCCCGACATAGTGCCGTCAGGCGCCGTATGCGGCAATGTCAGCAAAGCGTCTGCGGCAATGACGGGGCTTGTGCAGGGCACACCCGTCGTCATTGGCTGTGGCGATCTGGCCAGCGCCGCATTGGGAAGCGGCGTGGACGAGAACAGCGTCTCACTCACTCTCGGCACGGCTGGGCAGCTCCTCGGAATGCAGGCGAACGCGCTTACGAGCGCGGGGCAGCTCACAACAGCGGCCGGCAACCTCGCTCTCGGCGCGGCAAACGCAAAGGTAAGCGAGGCGAACGCGCAGATCAACGCGGCAAACGCGAT
>JAFYGL010000416.1 GCA_017543165.1 Victivallales bacterium
AGGGACGGAAGGGACGGAAGGGACTGAAGGGACGAAAGTGACGAAAGTGACGAAAGTGACGAAAGGGATGGAAGGGATAAATAGAATGCCCTTTTCTTGTCCCTTTCGTCCCTTCCGTCCCTTCGTCTCTTTCGTCTCTTTCGTCTCTTTCGTCTCTTTCGTCCCTTTTGTCCCTTTTGTCCCTTTTGTCCCTTTTGTAAGTCATGATTTAAGTATTAAAATCAATTATGAAGTATTGAAATCGTGACTTTATTTATGTAAAATACTGCACAAACATAAAAGTTGAAATTATGCCAGTGAAGCAAAGGGAAGATTATGAGACATGGAAGGAAGTTTTTCACGCTGATTGAACTGCTGGTTGTGATTGCGATCATAGCCATTCTTGCGGCAATGCTGCTGCCTGCGTTGGCAAAGGCGCGTGAGAAAGCCCGCAGTGTAAGCTGCATAAACAACTTGAAGCAGATTGGCCTTGGCGCATTGCAGTACATTGACGACAATGACGGATGGCTAGGGCATTATACTGCAAATTGGGCGTATCTGCTTTCGGAAAAATGCAAGTATCTTCCTGCGGACCTTGCGGCGCTGTCATGTCCCAGCAAGGTGGACAAAGAGGCGCAGGATACACTTTACATGCTGCTGTACAAGAATTCGTACGGGCAGCGTTTCGGGACAGGCAACAGCGGTGTTGCCGCCGAGTATTATTCCAAGGGCTGGACGCAAGACGGCAATGCGGACAAGTGCTACGCCACCTGCACAAAATTAATCAAGCACCCCGCGTCATATATGCAGTATTGTGATACTCGCCGTGTGGCCAACGACTACAGTTATTGCAGATTGCAACTGTTTGTGATATCTGGCGACACCCGTCCCGAGCTTACCCATGCTGGCAAATGCAACCAGGTTTTCATAGACGGGCATGCTGAAGGGCAGACCGCTGGCGAGTTGAGCGATTCCGTGCGTGTTGAGCCGCGTGCCTTGGGTTTCCCGAATACATACGGAAACTATTTCCGCTGGGTGGAGCCTGGCGTATATTCTGTTTATGGCAACTATGTTTCAAAATAACAAGGAGAGAATGACGATGTTTCGTGCAATAGTTTCAGTTTTCGCTTCAGCCATGCTCATGGCGAGTGCCGTTTATGCCGAGAATATGTTCAACAATGCAGACTTCAATGCAGAGGGCAAGGGAGTGAAAGGCGTGTTCTACGACTTTATTTCAGGAGTGGCGAAGGTATCAATTGCCACAGAAGACAAGACCTGGAACAAGTGCCTGAAAATCGAGCTGACGGCCTTGCCTGAAGGCAAGCAGCGGGATTTGGCGTACATAAATTGCTGGATTGGCAGGGATGGCGGCTATGGCGTCAAGGTGGAGCCAGATACCGTCTATGAGTTCCAGTTCGAGTACAAGGGCAATATCGCGCCTTCCGTGAATATCTCGGAGTGGAAGGGAAAGGACCTTTGGAAGGACAAGAAAAATGTGAAGCCCATTGAAACCACCCCGCTTGCAGTTTCGGAAGGCGAATGGAAAGTGGCGAAGGGCACTTTCAAGACAACGGCGACAGCAAAAGGCGCCGCAATTTTGCTATCGCTCCGCTGGACGCCTGCGCAGGTGGGCAAGTTTGTCATGATAGACAATGTGAAGATAGAGAAGAAAGCGGCGCTTCTGCCACCAGCAGAACAAGGCTCGCTGGAAAAGGTGCGGCCAGTTGATGTGCCCTGCCTCGTCCCTGGCGAGAAGGGCAATGGCTTTGTCCTTGGTAAAAAAAAAGCAGTTCACCCAAGGCTGACACTGAATACTGCATCACTGTAAAGGGCGAGAGCCTTGTTGTGGAAATCCGCTGCCATGAACCTGCGGCGGACAAGTTGGCGGCGGCCTTCTCTGGGCAGGGCGGCCAGGTCTGGAATGACGACTGCGTTGAGATATTCTTCAATTCTGGAGACAGGAACAGGCTGCTGAACCAGTTTGTGGTCAGCGCTGGCGGCGGTCGCTGGATGGGGCGCGGCACAGGCGAACCCGTCAATGAATACACAGCCTGGAAGGCGGTAGTAGCGAAAGAAAAGGATGCCTGGCTAGTCAAGGCGGAAATACCATTCACGCTTCTTGGATGGAGCAAGGCGCCTGCCAGCAATGAACTGCTGCGGTTCAACATTGCCAGAAACCGTACACCTGTCCGTGAGACGTCATCCGCCGCATATTTTGCGGAATCACTCCATGACAAAAAAGGCTGGGGGTATTTTTTCCCGTACGGGACCCAGGTCTGGTGCAATGCTGTGAAAGGCGGGTTGCGGGCAAAGGCCGCGTCGCGCCAGTCCCTTCTTGCCGAAATAAATGCCTGGGAAAGCAGTGGAAAGCCTGCATTGGATTTGGCAAGGTACAATTATTTCAGCAAAAAACTGCTTGAGAGCAGCCTTTCTGGGCGGAAGTTTGTCGTGACGATGCCGCCGATTACAACGGATCCAGCAATTCCGTATCTTCCATACACGCTGGAGAATCCACCAGAAAAATTGGCTCTCCGTGCGGCTGGGAACGAGCGTTTCATGGTTCCTTTGGTATTGACCAATCTGACAGGGGCCGTTGAGGAATACCGCGTCGTGCTTTCCGCGCTCAATGAGCGAAATGGGGAAAAGGGCGTGCTTGAAAGTGAAGAAGGCAAGGCTTTTCCCACAGGCAATGCCCGCCTTTTCCGCGGCGTGCGCGTAAAGGACAATGAGGCAGAGATGCCTTCCTTGCGCTATGACCCCCTTGTTCCAATGGAGGCCGCGGCCACGATTGTTGTGCCTGGCAGGGAAAGCGTGCCGCTTTGGGTTAGTCTGGATACGGCTGGCGTTGCACCAGGAATATACAAGGGCGTGCTTCGCATTATTCCACTCTGCGCGCAGAATACCGCCAAGAATCCATCCATGCAGGATTTGCCATTTAGTTTCCAGGTGCTTCCCTTTGAACTGCCAGCGTTTCCAGTGCTGTCCCATTTTGTCATTTCCTCTGCACGGAGCAAGGAGGATTTCAATATGATGCTGGACAATTACCAGACACAGTTCGAACTTTCCGTATGGCGGACTTCCTGGGATGTTCAGGATGACGGGACCATGATTCTGAAGTCCAGCAAGGGAATGGAGGAACAGTTGGAGCAGTACCTTGCCTGGGCAAGGGAGCGCGGACTTGACAAGAGAATCAGTTTTTGGTTTGGCTACAGCGCCTATCCCCATTTCCAGAAGCATTTGCTCAAGGAGCGTTTCAAGCCAGGCAGTCCAGAATGGCGCAATGCCTGGCTGAGCTATATGCGTGGCATAGATGCGATACGCGCAAAGCACGGAATCGAGCCAGAGCGCTGGAGTATTGAAATTGCGGACGAACCCACGGAGGCAATGCTGAAGGAATTCCTTCCTGCTGTGGAACTGGCGGTGCGGAACATCCCGCATATTCGGTTCATGATGACACTTTCCGCCAGGCGCATTGCACCTGAATTGCTTCGCCAGGCGCTGCCTTATGTGTATGAATGGTGCTTCTGGGGCATTGGCTATTTCAATGATGAACGCTACAAGCCTCTTATGGCGGAATTAAGGCAGGGCAAACGAAAAATCACATTCTACAACTGCTCCACCAGCATGAGGGAAAATCTGGCCAGGTATTATCGCGGCCATGCCTGGAATGTATTGCTCTACAAACTTGATGGCTGTGTGCTCTACCAGAATACGAATCCCCGCCATTATGCCAATGACTGGAAGCATCCTGCCCAGGGCGAGGTGGTTCTGCTTGCAGGCAACATCCCAGTCACCACGATACGCAACGAGTGCCTTAACGCTGGAATAAACGACTTGCGATATGTTGCCAAACTCAGGCAATGGGCGGAAA
Source organism: Victivallales bacterium (assembly GCA_017543165.1). The sequence continues at coordinate 3,851 of JAFYGL010000416.1, forward strand.
AACTGCACCCAGATGATGCTATTTGCAAGAAAATACAGTCTTTCCTGGAAAATGCACCAGCTGAACTGCTTCTTCGCTCCGCTGGCGAGCCCGACTGTTATGAGCGCAATCGGGATGCAATGATAGACCTCATACTAAATGCGGAAACGCATTGATTTTTGTGGACTGTGGACTGTGGTCTGTGGGTGGCGCGGGGCGAAAAGCCCAGCACTTTGCAGGGCACGCTATTCCGCGCGGCCATTGGCCGCGCGTCAGGACGCGTGACCGCCATCCGCGCCTGGCAGACACAACACTATCCGCGGCTTTCGCCGCGGACACCCACAGTCCACTGTCCACTCTTCAAATTGATGCAGGATACACCAGTGCCCTGGTGATTTTCAAGTTGCTGGCATGGAGGCGTGTCTTGAGTTCATCGCAGATTTTCTGCGCCTCGCCTATTGGCATTTCCTTGGGCACAACCAGGCGGCATTCAACCTGATTTCCGTCTGGAAGGTATTGTATCTGCCGTATCTGTATATTTTCCGCCCCTTTCACTTCTTTTGCAATGCGAAGAATCTCGCCTTTCAGGTCGATTGGCTTGTATGGTTCCAGATGCGTCAGGGCATCAAGCACGATGGGGCGCTTGCGCTTGATTTCCAAGGCGGCCTTTTCACAGATGCGATGCCCTTCCTCCACGGACAGGTCCTTGTCAACCAATATGTGCATGTCAAGGAGAATGCCGCTGCCGAACCAGCGTGTCCTTACCTTGTGCACATCCATTACGCCTGGCACAGCAGAGGCGATACGTTTTATTTCCTTGAGTTCCAATGGGCTTGCACCCTGGTCGGAAAGTTCCTTTATGCAAGGCCAGGCTATCTTCCAGGCTGTGCGCAGCAGCAGGCACGCCACAAGCACGGCTGCTATCTGGTCAAGGTAATTCAGGCCTGGCCAGATGCGGCCTGCAATGGCAACCACTGCAACTGGAATAGAGGATATGGCATCGGAGCGGTGGTGCCAGGCATTGGCGATAAGGGCGGAAGAGCCGCAGGAATGCCCGACTATGACCGTGCATTGGTATAGAACCTCCTTTATGAATATGGAGAAAAGTGCAATGCCCAGCAGCGGCCAGGAGGCGGGCGGGGCGTTGTTGTCCCCAATTGTTTTTATTGCCTTGCTTGCCATTCCCAGTGCGCTCAGGCACAGCAATACGCTTATGAACAACGTGATTAGCGCCTCGATGCGCTGGTGTCCGTGTGGGTGGTCCTTGTCCGCGGGGGCTGTCCAGAAGCGTACGCCCACAAGCACGGCGATGTCTGTGAGGAAATCGGAGAAGCTGTGCACCGCGTCCGCAATACATGATTGGCTTTTGATTGCAAAGCCCACTGCGAACTTTGCCGCAGTAAGCGCGAGGTTGAGTGCCATTCCCCAGAGGGTTATGTTCCTGATTGAACGTTCCTTGCTGTTTTCAGCAGTATTTTCGGTCTTTTTCATAGTTGTGTTTTTATTTATTTGCGCGGTTCTCTGCGCGGCCACTGGCCGCGGGGCTGACGCCCGATTACGCGGGGCTGAAGCCCCGCGCTCCGAGAGAACCCCGTGCATCAGGGCGCGATGTTTCCATGCGGCGGTTGCTTTGCGCGGAGCAATGGGCAAAATATAATTACTTTGCAGCTTATGGCAAAATGATTTTTGACGTATATTTTATGCGGCAGTTATGCAGAATGCCGCATAGGAGGATTTTATCATGCCAGAGTTGTCAAATAGGACCGCTACTTTCACCGATTCAGTCATACGCCGCATGACGCGCATATCCATGCAGTATGGCGCCATCAATCTTTCCCAGGGCTTTCCTGATTTCCCGCCGCCCAAGGCCATCACGGAGCGGCTTGCTGAATTGAAGAACGAGAATGTGCACCAGTATTCCATAACCTGGGGCGCCAGGGATTTTCGCGAGGCTCTGGCTGTAAAGCAAAGCCATTTCATGGGGCATGCAATTGATCCAGAAAGTGAGATTGTGGTAACCTGCGGCAGCACGGAGGCTATGATAGCCTCCATGATGAGCGTGGTCAATCCTGGCGACAAGGTCATTGTGTTTTCGCCGTTCTACGAGAATTACGGCGCGGATGCAATCCTTTCTGGAGCGGAGCCTTTGTACGTGCCATTGAATCCGCCAGACTTTTCTTTCTCGCCCGAGGCTCTGGAGGCTGCGTTCAAGCAGGGGGCGAAGGCGCTGATACTCTGCAATCCCTCCAATCCATGCGGCAAGGTATTCACCCGCGATGAACTGATGTGCATAGCGGCCCTGGTGGAAAAATACGATGCGTTCGTGATTACGGATGAAGTCTATGAGCATATCGTGTACCGCCCGTGGCAGCATGTTTATTTTGCCTCCTTGCCTGGCATGTGGGAGCGCACGCTTTCATGCAGTTCGCTGTCAAAGACCTACGCCATCACAGGCTGGCGTCTGGGATATGTGATTTCCTCGCCGCGCATTATCGACACGGTGAAGAAAGTCCACGATTTCCTGACGGTGGGCGCGCCCGCGCCGCTTCAGGCCGCGGCAGTGACTGGCCTGAGATTCGGCTACGACTACTATGAGGCCTTGCGGGACGAATATGCGGCCCGCCGCGAGTTTTTCCTCAAGGGGCTTGAGCAATGCCAGTTGCCGCACACTGAGCCGCAGGGCGCATATTATGTGCTGGTGGATATTTCGGAATTCGGCTATGACAGCGACCTGGCGTTCTGCGAGGCACTGGCACAATATACTGGCGTAGGCGCTGTGCCTGGCTCCAGTTTCTTCCGTGAAGACGAGCAGCGCTACATCCGCTTCCATTTCGCCAAGCAAGAGGCCACATTGGCGGCAGCATTGGACAGGCTGCAAGGCATACGCAAGACAATCCCCGCTCAAGGCAGGCGCTTTTGACACAAGTTGATATTCGGAGGCATAATATGAAACATTCTTTTTTCAATCGTCAGGAGGCGGCAATCACATTGCTGTGCGCACCAGAGAGCATTGGCGAGGCCCTAGCCCTGGCGCGGTCGGCTGAAATGGATGGCGCCGATGCCGTGGCAATTGAACTGCAAAGGATGCCGCTGGAGCAGCGTACGGAGGAGAACTTCCGTTCGCTGATGCGTTCAGTTCGCTTGCCGTTCATGTTCATTGACTACCGCAACGACCGTTTTCTTGGCGAGGATGACGAGGCGCGGCAGCAGTGTCTGCTACTGGCGGCGAAGGCTGGTGCAGAAGTGATTGATGTCATAGGCGACCTTTATGATCCGTCGCCCCTGGAACTGACACATGATTCCGCTGCTATTGAGAAGCAGAAGGATTTGATTTCACGCATTCACGAACTGGGCGCGAAAGTGCTTATGTCCTCACACATGACAAGTACCGAGCGCAGCGCGGAAGAGGTGCTGGAGCATCTGCGGGAGCAATCCTCCCGCAGGGCTGACATACTGAAAATCGTTGTGTCCATGGACACGGAAAAGGCGATGCTGGAAGGCATGCGGACGCTGCTGTTGCTGCACAGGGAACTGGACAAGCCATTTGTCTTCCTTGGCAGCGGGCAATACGGGCGTTTTATCCGCTATGTGGGGCCAAAACTCGGCGCGGCAATTGAATTTGCTGTGCATGATTATTCGGCGAACCATTCCTACAACCAGCCTACGATTCGCTCCTTCAAGGGCGTTATGGAGCATTTTCATTGGGATTTAGGCGATTTGGAAGCGTGAAATGTGAGCGCCGCTAAGGCGCTCATACGGACGCTATTGCGGAGCATAGACAAATAGGAGAGAAAGATGGAATATCCTGAATTCAAGGGAAGGACTGCGATTGCAAGTGGAGCGGCGTCGGGAATGGCTTTGCTGTTCTTGCAGAAGATGGCGAGGGAAGGCGCCAATGTGGTGCTGGTGGACGTTAATGCCGAGGCTGTGGAGGCTGCGGCGGAGGGCATCAGGCAGGAGGGCGGCAGCGCCATTGGCGTGCAGGCCGACATACGCAAGTATGACCAGATTGAGCATGCGGTAAATGTCGCGCTGGAAAAATATGGGCGGATAGATTATCTGATGAATTCAGCAGGCGGCAATTCACAGCGTGTCTGCAAGCAATCTGGCGGTTTTCTCAATGCCTCGCCAGAGAGCATAGAATGGGGAGTGGATGTGAACCTGAAGGGCGCCATTCTGTTTGTGCGCGCCGTGCTGGGCAAGATGTTCGAGCAGAATTACGGCGTCATCATCAACATGGGCTCCGTGGATGGCGTGACAGGCGCAATGGGGCTGGACTACACGGCTTCGAAATGCGGCATGATAGGGCTTAGCAAGGGCATTGCCAACTACGGGGCGTCCCATGGCGTGCGCTCCGTCTGCATTTCACCTGGTCCTGTTTTGACGCGTCCTGCCATGGCGAATATGAAAACCTTGCTTGGCCGTGCTGCGGAACCCAGGGAAGTGGTGGATTTGATAATGTATGTCTGTTCTGACAAAGGCTCGTTCATCACAGGCTGCAACTACATGATAGACGGCGGTCGCAGCTGCGCCATGGGCAATTTCCTGTAAATTGCAGGAGGTGTTTCATGGAAAATGATTCACGGCATATTGCCGCAACGGAAGAGGCCTTGAAACAGATTGAATCGGGGCTGATGCAGGGATGTGTGTTCACTGAAAACCGAAGCAGGAAAATCACGCCTTTAGGCAAACAGCGCATTCATCCTAGCAAGAAAGAGATGACGGCTGCGTCCAGGTTCGACATCGCATCAGTGGGAAAGGTTTTCACGGCAGGGTGCTGTGCACTGCTGGCCGCGCAAGGCAAATTGGAGCCAGATTCGCCATTTGCGCGCTATCTTCCCGAATATTGTGAGCAGAACTGCGACATCACTGTACGGGACCTGGCCATGCATGCCAGCGGTTTTGACAACAGAAAGCCCTACGAATCTGCCGATATGGAGGTGTTCAACCGTGAATTGTTCAACAAGCGTCCAGTTCGTCCCCGTCTTCAGGCATTTGAGTATTCCTGCTACAACTTCATTTTGCTGGGCAAGATTGCCGAGAAGACAAGCGGCATGGATTTGGAGACGCTGGCGAGGACATTGATTTGGGAACCGCTGGGGATGCGGCGTACCCAGTGGAACGCACCAGGCTTCGGCCCGGACGAAGTCGAACTTTGGTTTCCAAATAGACCAGCGGGAGAGCATAATGATGAAACATGCTTCTACTGCGGTTTCCCATTAGGCAATGGCAGTTGTTTTTCCACCGCAGGGGATATGCTGCTGTTCCTGGAGGATATCCTTGAACGCAGGCATTTCCCACAGGTTTACTATGACCTGATATTGACATGCGGTTTTGAGAAAGACGGGAATAGA
>JAFYGL010000417.1 GCA_017543165.1 Victivallales bacterium
CCTGGCAGTCCACAGTCCACAGTCCACAGCCCACAGCCCACTACAAATATAAAGGAGTTCCAAAAATGAGAAGAAAGTTCACCTTGATCGAGTTGCTGGTTGTCATAGCGATCATCGCGATATTGGCGGCCATGCTATTGCCTGCCTTGAGCAAGGCGCGTGAGAAGGCCCGTGCAATAAGCTGCACCAACAACATGAAGACCATCATGACAGGCGCCCTGATTTACACAGACGACAATGATGGCTGGATTCTGGCAGCCTCAATTGTGCCCAACCAGGACAGTCATGGCCTATGGTATGCGAAGTTGAACGAGGGATACAACATAGACGCAAAGTGCTTTGCCTGCCCAAGCAACTCAGTTGATGTGGCCAACACAAGCGTAAGCGGGGCAAGTTCAAGCGGGCCTTATTTTGTGAAACCAGGATGGTTCAAGGGTGACCGCCATCTGATATGGAACATCAAGCTGGGGCAGCCAGACTATGCGAAAACACCTGTCAAGCAAAGCACCTTGAACATACCAGCCAGCGACATTGCCCTGATGGATGGCTCCTGGCAAAGCGGCAGCAACCCGTACACGGGATACAACCATGCAAGTTATTGCAGAAAATCGCTGACTTCGGCAGGAAAGCAGACACCTGTGCATGCGGGCAAGTTCAACTTCGGCTTCCTGGACGGGCATGTGGTCCCCTTCACCGAGGAAGGCTACGAGGCAACGCTGTACGGCTACAGCGCCACAAAGAGCGACATCACATACAAAAACGACGGCGCACTCATCTATCTCAACAACTGAGGAATTGAAAATATGCTGAAGAAACTACTTACTTGCATGGCCTGCGTGGCAGTCACGGCATTCGCCGTGGAAAATGTGAAGGAACTGGAGAAGGACCGCCTGTTCGACGCGGACTTCGCCGCAATGTGGCAGGCGCAGACGGCGGACGCGCAGTTCGCCAAGGGCTCGCCGAAGGGAATTGTCCTCCAGGGGACACGCGCCACCTTTGACGCAGACCCAACCGAGGCAATATGCCAGGGCATCATCGTGGGCGAAAACTGCCCCGCAATACGCTATCAGACCGAGGGCAACTTCGCGCCGGAAAACGGCACCTTGGAAGTGGTCTTCGCCAACAATGAATGGGATGGCAACAGCGAAGGCACATACATGATTGCCTCCTGCCTGGGCAAGAACAGCACGCTCTACATCTACAAGCACGGCAATGACGGCGTGGGCGTGTACCTCGGCAACCCGAACCCGAAATGGAGCTGCTTCCCGCGGGTGCTGGCGCCAAAATTCACCGTCAAGGGCCGCCATCATCTGGTATTCACATACACCCCCACCGAAGTAAGGATGTACATGGACGGCAATCTGGTGAGGGACTACAAGCCAGGCGGCACATTCAACGGCTGGAACAAGTACTTTGACATCGGCGCCAGCGGCAAATTCGGCCGCCAGGGCAAGACCACAGTCGCCAGGTTCACCACATACAACCGCGCCTTGGAGGGCAAGGAAATACGCATGCTGGCGGCATTGCGCCTGCCTCATCTGAAACTTGATGTGAACAAGGGAGTGGACAAGGTGGTGCTGCCCCAGAGCCTGCTGCTCTACCAGACAGAACGCCTGGGCCTGGAGGCACTGGAGGCTGACTGGGTTCCCAGCCCTTTTTCCCCAGTGGAGCGCAAAGGCGCGCTCTTCCGCGTGTGGAACAGGGAATATGACTTTGGCGGCAATGCGCTGCTCAAGGGCGTGACTTGCGGCGGGCAGCAAATGCTGAAGGCACCGCTTGCACTGGTGGGCAAATATGAAGGCAAGCAGTTCTCATTGCAGTTCTCGCCTGTAAAGGATTTGACAATCGACGCCAGGGGACGCAAGGCATTTGTCCGCAAAATCATCGCGCCAGCATTCGTCAAAGGGCAAGTCACCACCACAATCGAATACGACGGCGCTGTCAGTTTCGACTTCAAGGGCCTCAGCGGCCTGGAAAAGACGGAATTCCTCTCGCTGTTGACACAGACCGAAAAGCCATTCGCCGAAAGCGCACACTACACAGGCACCACTGGACGCAGTTTGCGCACCATTGTTGGGCCTGATGTGTCATACACCCATCTTCTCTCCCAGGGCAAGACAGGCGACCTCATCGTGCGCCCGTTCTGCACACATGTGTGGCTGGGCGGCACCAATGGCGGAATCATGCTTTTCCATGACGACGACAAGGCATTCTGGCCCAAGGACCGCCAGGACAGTTTCGTCTGGGAACGCACCGCCAACGGCGAGGCGGCCAGGCTCAACGCCCGCTATGTGCTGCCAGGAACAAAGGTGCCGGAAGGCGGCCTGGCGGAGTTCAACATCGGCCTGATTGCAACGCCAGTGCGCCCGCTGCCTAAGGGATGGCGGGCATGGACCATTTCCGCACAGTATGACCGCCTCCAGGGCGAGGCACGGGGCAATCTGCTGGTTTACTGGCCCGATGGATGGAAGTCCCAGGTGTCCCTGGA
>JAFYGL010000418.1 GCA_017543165.1 Victivallales bacterium
CCCAAGTCCAGCCACCCGTTGTATGCCTTCTTGGAACGGAAACTGTTGCGGTAGAAGGCGCTGCCAGAGAATTCGTCGCCTAATATGGGGCGCCAATCGCCAAGCTCAACTGGCAGGACAGGTGCGTCTGGGGTGTCCTCTACCACAAAGCTGTCTTTGCCAACATAGTGCTTCCTGCGCATTTGGATAGTCCAGCCGCTTTTCAGTGTATGGATGCGACGCAAAGAGTCACCTGTAGCGGGCGCGGAACTTTCCGATGAATCGCTGTCAATGACAAAAAGCGCGGAGCCAGCAGGGGCAAAAGACCACTCAAGCCTGCCATTATTGCTGGCTACTGGCTGGAATGTTCCTGTTTCTGGCATGCAGAGCTGCACAGCACCTCTTTCCTGGAATGTGATATGGACCTTGACAGGCCCCATGGCCTCGTTGGCAAGGAAATAAATGGCTTTTGCGCCGTCGATGCGCTTGGTGACGCGAATGGAGGAGCTGCCTTCTATGAGGCAGGTGCGCGGCACCTTTTCAAGTATCTTCTGGTCTGAGCCAATGGCATTTCCACTCCATTCACAGCCATGAAAGGCCCTGGCGAAATCCAGCAGGATGCCGCCTTGTTCGGCAAAGCGGAACGCCATTTTTGAAGCGCCTGGCACCGCCCACTTGAATGTGGGAAGTACCAGTGCCTCATAGCACATCTTGCCGATTTTGAGGTGGTGGTCTTTGGTGATTACGGCCTGGGCGAGTTGTTCATCATCAATGAAGTCAAAGTCGCAGCCGCGCCTGAGGAGCAGTTCCGCAATACGATGATGGCGTTTTATGGCGATTTGCGCGTCCTTGCCGCCCGCCCAGATGGAGCGAATGTCAAAATACACGGCGGTCTTCACATCGGGCCTGCCTTGCGCCAGCATGGAGCCTACGCGCTCCAGGTAGGAGAAAAGCGGTGGAATAAATTCCCAATAAGGGTGCTGCGGGCCAAAGTGTATGCCAGGCGTGCCCATGTGTTCGCCCTTCACCTTGTTGGCGTATGCGCTGATGACGAAGAGGTTGACGCCACGCACCAATTGGTAGTCCATCACCCACTTGATAACATCAGGCGTGGTGCCATTGCCATAGACTGCCAGCGATTCGCTCAGCACATATTTGCCGCCATTCTGGTGGGCGGCAGACGAGGCATATTTTGGGAAACAAGGGTTGAAGTTGTTGATTTCCACGTCTCTTGCGCCTTCCTGTACATATTTCAGTTTCTCCTTGCCTGGATATAACTGCCGCCAAATCACATCGACGCCTGGCACGTCTAAGGCACGCAACGAGCGCAGAATGTGCCCATAGCCTGAGCGTGTGTTTCCCGACGGCTGGTTTTCGTTGTCAAGATGCCCGCCAGAGAGCATTCCATTGGCGTGGCACCAATTGCGCAGTGGAAGCATATAGCGTTCCAGGAAAAGGTCGGCCCGTACATCAAAGTAGTCGATACGGGCTTGCTGCAGCCTGGCATCCGTTGGAGTCCTGACCATAAGTATCTTTTTCAGAAACGGGCGTATATCATATCCCTTGCGTTTCTGGAATTCTTCTGCGAAATCGGAGCACCAGGTAAGACGCTTGCCCTCTATGAAACCCTGCATGTTTGGTTCGTCCGTAAAGGTCATGCAGGTGGTTTTGCCGAAGTGGCCGCCAATGGCCTTGCGGTATGCCTCGTGCGTCAGTTTGATGAAGAGTTCCGTTACGCCTGGCTCGATGACGGAGGGGTACGGTGCGGCGATTTCAGGGTGGAAAAAAGGCCTTTGTTCAGCCAGCTCGCCATTGTCGTACATCACAATCGAACGCGGAGCGAAGCGCTTTTCATCCTGGGCAATAATTTTGCCGCAGGCGCCGCCAGAAGGCCAGCCGCCTTCATCATAGAGCCACACGTGCATTCCCAGACTCTGCGCGTATTCCATAACCTTGGCGACCATCTTCATATAGCCAGGCGTCAGGTAGTCTGGCTCCATGTTGGAAGGCATGCTGCCTGGACGGAATGCCTTCGGAAATGGGTGCGGACAGAGCGCATGCACACCGTGGGCGTACATGTCATCTATCTGGCTCTTGAGGGTCCCGAAATCAAGCTTTTCGTTCCATAGCCAGAAAAAACTGGGCGAGAAAAGCTTGCTAGGTGATTTAAAGGCTTTCTTTAGGTTGGACATGGTTAGGACTACTATTGGGGAAAAGCTCTGTTCTCCAAGGATTATCGTCAAAGGCTATTATTTAAGTAATTCTTTTTCCATTATGACAACAACATTGTAGCCAGGACTTGATATACTCATACCAGCTGAGTTTCCACTACCATCTATTATCGAATTAGTGGACATCTGATTTACACGCCATCCATCGCTTGCCAATTCATTAATTTGCGCTTGCATTGCGGCTATTTTATCTTCGACTGGTATAGTTTTACCGCTAAAAAAACCGGTCCTCACGAATTCTGGTTTAATCTCAAAAGTTAGAATCTTATACTCCATAGTTTTCTCCTGTTTTTGGCATTCTTGACTAGTTGACACAGCAAGAGGGGCGACTTTCTACTAGTGTTAGTTTTTCGTAACTATTCAAATGGATGGTTCCCTGAATAGTTACTGCTTTTCTTTGATTTATGGGCAGTTGACTTCTCGGCGAGGTCATTGCGCAACATTTTACCCAAGTCTCCGTTTCTGCATATAACATAACCAGAATATATGCAGATAAAATACTCGTATCTGCATATTTTTTCTTATGAATATATGCAGAATACAAGTATGCTGTTACTCAAAAGGGTATATTCCCAATGAGACCTCTGGTACTAATATGATAATGCTATGTTCCCCACAATGGTAGGTAAATAATGAGCCGCGTTAGCGGCGACGGAAGCTAGCCGTGGGTGGATCGAGCGCCGCAGGCGCGAGCGAAACCAACGG
>JAFYGL010000419.1 GCA_017543165.1 Victivallales bacterium
CAAGGCAACCTGAGTGGGCGCCGCCTCGGCGCCCACATCACCCGCGCCACGCCAAAGGCATGCAACCACAGTCCACTGCCCACACTTTTTCCCAATTTATCCGACATGAACAGATACATCATACATGGCCCCAGCCGCATTGGCGGCAGCATCACGCTGGGCGGCAACAAGAATGCAGCCTTGCCGATGATTGCGGCAGCAATGCTCACAGAAGAGCCACTTGTTTTGCACAATGTGCCGGACATTCTGGATGTGCGCAACATGCTGCGTGTCGCGTCGGGCTTGGGCGCGGAAGTGGATTTCAATGCTGGCACTTTGCGCATTCAGGCCAAAGGGCAAATCAGAACCGCGATTTCAGATGAACTTTGCCGCCTGACACGCACATCCTTCCTGTTCGCTGGACCGCTTTGCGCCCACTACGGGCATTCCACCATAGGCAGCCCTGGTGGTGACATAATCGGCAGGCGCAGGCTGGACACTCATGTGTATGGCCTGGGCAAGCTGGGAATGGAGATTTCACGACAGGGACAGGGCTTTGAATTCTCCTGCAAACATCTGGCAGGATGCGAAATGTTCCTGGACGAGGCAAGCGTGACCGCAACGGAGCACATCATGCTTGCGGCAGCATGCGCGGAAGGCGCTACGATGATTCGCAACGCCGCCTGCGAGCCGCATGTGACGCAACTGGCGAAACTGCTGGTGGCAATGGGCGCTGAAATTGACGGCATTGACACGAATATCCTCATCATTCATGGCGCAAAACAACTCCATGGCGCGGAAATGACCATTGAAAGCGACCATGTGGAGGCAGTGAGCTATCTTTCGCTTTGCGCCGCGGCTGGCGGTGAAATCGAAATCAAAGGGCAGATATCGCCCCATAACTACTGGATGGCACGACGCGTTCTGGAAAAGTTCGGATGCAGTTTCACCATAAGGCCAAACATCATCACCATGAAGGCTCCTGAGCAACTTATGGTCAAGCCAGACCTGAACAATGCAATCCCCTGCATTTCAGACGGGCCATGGCCGCAATTTCCATCGGACATGATGAGCTGCATGATTACACTGGCAACACAGGCGCAGGGAACGGTGCTTTTCTTTGAAAAGATGTTCGAAAGCAGGATGTACTTTGTCGATAAACTGATTTCAATGGGCGCAAATGCCATCGTTTGCGATCCCCACAGGGTGGTTATTTCCGGCCCGTCAAAGTTGCATGGCGTGGAGATGACCAGCCCTGACATACGCGCTGGAATGGCAATGCTCATCGCGGCCTGCTGCGCGGAAGGGGATTCCATCGTCAACAACATAGACATGATACGCAGAGGCTATGAGGCTCTGGGCGACAAGCTCAAGTGCCTGGGCGTGGACTTCGAGGAGTGCTAAATTGGCAATCACCTGCAAGACACAATTCTGGCACCAGCTGAACACGCTGCATTCTGGCCTGGGGAAGTTGCAGGTGCTGTATCCAGACACCTACGACGAATTGCAGGAATGCGTCACGCAGGCGAAATCCCAAGGCAGAAGGCTGTTCATTATCGGCAATGGCAGCAATCTTGTCGGAAGCGATGAGGATGACATCTGCATTGCAGTCAAACTGCCAGCACTCCCAGAATTGCAGGTGATTGGAACTACGGTAAACTGCAATTGCGGCGTTCAAGGCACCTCTCTTTTCAGGAAACTGGCTGAAATGGGCCTTGGCGGGGCGGCACCCATTTCAGGAATACCTGGCACACTGGGCGGTCTGCTGAAGATGAACGCAGGCGCCAATGGAATGGAAATATGCGAAATTGCCGCGGAGATGCAAGGCATTGAACTGGACAGCGGCAAGCCTTGGCACTGGAGCAGAAACGATGGCGGCTGGGCGTACAGGCAATCGCCCGTGCCAGGCAATGTCTGCGTCACCAGAGCCGTGCTTACATTGCATAGTTGCATTCCAGAACAAGAGTTGAATGCATTAACGCAAGAGACAGAACGCAGAAAAAGAGTAACACCTTCCTGGTGGTCCGTAGGAAGCATATTCCGCAATCCCGCGCCTGACATGCCAGCAGGACGCCTGCTGGAGGAGGCTGGCTGCAAGGGGCTTGAGCAAGCCCCATTCCAGGTGAGCATGCAGCATGCCAACTGGATTGTCAACAGCCAAAGGCAGCCAGGCAGCGCGGCGGCAGTGCTGAGGCTGATAGAGGAGATGCGTTCCCGCTGCCCAATCCCCCTGCAATGCGAAGTACGCAATGCGGACGTTCACATCTCATAACTGTCCAGTCAACACTTAAAGGGTAAATTTTTTTATTTATCCACAGA
>JAFYGL010000420.1 GCA_017543165.1 Victivallales bacterium
ATACAGCGTGCCTGTGATACAGGACATGCTGCGGCCAGACTTCCTGCCGCCCCACAAGCTGTACGTGATGCTGCCATCCATCGCCCTCACCCAGGAGCAGAGAAATCTTCTCATGGAGCGCTTCGAGCGCGAGAAGGCAAGCGTCCTCTGGCTATATGCGGCGGGGCCTGTCTATCCAGGCAAGCCAGGGCCGAATCCCGCATTCAACGGCGACTTTCTGGGCCTGAAGTGCACCATGGATGAAAAGTATTACAGGGATGACATCGTCTTCAATGAAAACGGCGGGCAGGTTCGCTTCACAAGCGACTTCCGACTCGGCCCCCACTTCTATGCTGAGAGCGGCTATGACAATGCGCTCTACAAGGACAGCAAGGGCAGGGCGGTTCTTGTCGGCAAGAGAATCGGCAACGCCACGCATTACTTCTCGACTCTTCCTGACTTGCCGCTTCCCGTGATGGACCACATTTTCACGCTGGCTGGCGCAAGGCGCTACACGGAATGCAGGGAGGATCCAATCTGGGCGGGCAACGATTTGATTTTCGTAGTCGCGCGCACGGGCGGCGAGAAGAGGCTCATCGCACCGAAGGGCACGCATCTGAAGGCAATAATCGGACTGCTGACAGGAGACTATGCGTCAAATGAGCCATGGGAGGCGATCCCTGGAATGACATACGGCTTCCTGCTGGAATAGGCGAAATCGAACCGCGCAAAGTGAATGCTGCGGCAACGCTGGCAGGCGAGCAGCCGACGAAAAAGCAGACGTTTTCAAAAACGCTCGCCTTCACGGGAAAGGACGGCGACGTGCCAGACGGCTGGTCCTACAACAAGGGGCATAAACAGGACGGGAAGGTCTCTGGACTCGCAAAACTGGACAATGGAACACTGCGTTTCAGTTCGGACAAGCAGTTCGCGGCGCTTTTCACGCGTGAAACGATTCCCGCAAGGAACGGACAGCTCTTCAAGGCGAAGGCAACTGTCTCAGGCAAGGGCAGGCTGGCCATCTGTTTCTATCAATACAGCAAGGCGACGGGATATCTCTCCGAACCCCTCAAGGACTATGTGACGCTGACTGAGGAATCAAAGGATTGTTCCGTTAAGATTCCTATAATGGATTCGATTAAGCGTGACGTTGATGAAATACGCGTGGTATTGGACATCTGCCCAAACACCAGCGTCACGCTCAGCGGCCTGCAAGTCACGATTGAGTAGAGAGGCAATTTCAAAACTCTAGGCTGCGGCGTTTTGCCGCTTGGGCGGTAGTTTTGCAATTGCCTCCACAGTAAAAATGGCGCGGCAACGTCTGAAAAACGCCGCCGCGCCATTTGCGCCATGCCGCTGAAATCACGGCATTGCGTTATGGTATTCTGCCCTGATTAAACAAGCCAGCTGTAGCTCTTGTAAGGAGCCCAGAGGTATGCCCAGAATGGACTCGTGTATGTGACCGAACCAACTGTCAATTCGGGAGTCTTCCTTTCTGTGTTCGAGTGCCCGTCCATGAACGAGACGTTTGTACCCATCTGGCTGTTGTGCGGGAAATCCAGAATGTTGATGTATGGCTGCGCCGAATTGTCGAAGCGCCATGAGAGACGGCCAATGACATTGGGGTCGCCCTGTTTGGAATCTGCCACGCTGGCCGTGCGTGTCGGGCTCTTCAATGACGAGTATGCCTTCATTTTGCTGTTGCCTTGAATTGCATGCGGCATCGTGTTGATGGCATAGTGGTACGAGCCGGCAGCGTCAACGCGGGCATAGTTGTATGTGACGTTTTGATAGGTAAGCGGCAGTCCTTTTTTGGAAGGGCACTGGAATTCAGCGATTTTTGCCGTTGCGTTGTCGCCAGGGAAATAGCCGTTTAACTGAAGAATGTGCCCCCAGTAATAGACGCCTGCCGTTCCAGGCATCAAAAGGTCATTGTGGTCGTGTTCATACATTATCATGTTGAGTCTCAACTGCTTCAGATTGTTCAAGCAGTAGATGGTGCGGCCCTTGTCGCGCGCCTTGCTCAGCGCGGGCAGCAGCATCGCTGCCAGAATCGCGATGATGGCTATGACCACCAGCAGTTCGATGAGTGTGAAATGTTTTTTCATTGTCTTCTCCTTTTTTTTGGGGTTCTTTTTATTGAATTATCTTTTTGGGGGACTATTGTAATTGCTGTTTTCATTCATCGTCTCTTCAGAGACGGGCAAAGCATTGCTTCTTGTGCTTCTGAAACTATGCTTTGCTGGATGAACACCATATATTATACACAAAAATCAATGATTCACAAGTTCGATTTCCTGCATACAGATTGACAATTTGTGCAATAATTGTCTTGAATACCAAAGGCAGCAATGACCGTGCAAAGTTACATCTACGAACTGAAGGACCTTCCACGAAAACTTGACTTTCCACTTCCATTGGTCGAGGTGGGCTGGATGGTATGCCACAAGAATCTTTTGGTGGTTCTTGACGCGACCTTTGTCTGCATATCATTCAACAGGAGGCAGTACTCGCCTGATGCCCCTGCAGAGGCCATATTCAGTGTGTTATATCCAGGAACCACAATTCCCACGGCTGGTTTCACGCACGATGAGATTTTCTTCTCCTACAGCAAGGAAAATGCACAACGGCTCTCCGAATTGCTCAAAGGAAATGTTTACTTCAGGCAGCCGTTCATTTTCACTCCGGAAATCGCCGCACTGTGCGCAGATTTGCATGAGCGGCTTGGACGCTTGCACGAGCCTGGCATGGCGGGCAATCTGGATTGCCTTGCGCTGCAAGTGATTAACTCTTGCATTCAGGCTGTGGAAAATTACAAAGCGCCAGTTTCCTGCGACGACGACCTGCGCATCCATGAAATCGCGGAGGGCCTTAAACGGGGGAAGTCTCTGGACGCGCTTCTACGCAAACACAATCTAGGCCGCCGTAAATTCTATTATGCGTGGAAGCAAGTCTTCAATGTCTCG
>JAFYGL010000421.1 GCA_017543165.1 Victivallales bacterium
AGAAAATGCACTCGTCGTTTTCCTCAAGATAATACTGCCCCTTGAAATCGCTCTGATCCTTTTCGCCAGGTTCGAGCTTGTTCATCGGCGGAGCTGCAGGGAAATAGAATTCGCCGTCCTTGCTGACAAGCACGGCAAGCCTGCGTGGCGAGCGTTGGACCTGGCTTTGCTTGTCGCCGCAGTTTATGCGGATCACCACCTTGTCTACTGCCTCGTTCTTCCCCAGGTCAATAAGCATGTCAATCCCGTTGGAGAGGTCGTCCCCCGTGCGCCAGCCAACTGCCCTGCTGTCGAAGCGCAGGACATCGTCGCCCCGCGCAGTAAGCTTGCCATCAGTCAAATCGAAACGGTCTGTATTTTCTTTTCCAATAGTCAGCCTGAAATTAGGCGCATAGGAAAATTCCACGGGCTTGCCGATTGCCAGATTGATCTTGCCTGACACAGCAGCTTCCCAACGCTTGCGGTATTCGGCGGTCGTCGGGGTCATGCGGAGCGTGTTGGCACTCCAAATAGGATTCCTAGTGGCGACATCAAAGGAGAAATCCGCCACGCCATTGCTTGTCGCTCCGTTTGGAAGGCCGACCGCGAAGCACAATTTGCTGCCTGGCAGGGGCTGTCCCTGCTTGTCCTGAAGGCAACTGGCCTTCTCTGTCACTTTGACCTGTGCCGAATACACGCCGTCTCCCGCCTTGAGGTCGCCATCTTTGCCATCATCATGCAGGGCAATTAGCTCTCCGAATGTAATTGGCGCCATGCTCGCTCCCAAAAACACCTGAAGAGGCAGCGTTGCAGGATATGTGTCGACAGGCAATGCGTAGTAGTCGATGCGGAATGAATCGCCGACTTTCACCACTGGCTTTTCCGCCGAAACGACCACTCCGCCAAGAGGGACATTCACCGTGCGGACAGCCTTGATATCATACCAGCCGCCAGCAGTCTCACCACGAGGGCCGAACAGCGTCAATGCCAAGGTGAAATTGCTGTCAGGAAGAGGAAAGGTGTTGCAGCCACGGAAAATGCTGCCTTGAGGCATCGCCTTCGTCGAGACATTGCTCACAGTGATGTAATGCTGCGGGTTTTCACTTGCGCCTGCAATGATCTGGAGATATTTCGTGTCCTTGACAGGTATTCTTATTTTGGCTGTCCCGTAAGTCTTCTCGCCTATTTCCCGCAGACGCAGTGCGCCGCCTACTACCTCCGCACTGAGATTGTCGATTTTCCACAAAGCTGCGCCCTTGTCAATTTCAACATCGAAGGCTTCGGCAAATGCCGCCACGAACAACAGTAAGACTGTCAGCAAAGATAAACGTCTCATTGATTTCTTCTATTTTGATTGGACTGAAATTGTGTTTCCAAGCTATTGCATATGACATGCAAACACTGTCCTCCCATTGGGCAAATGACATTTACCATGCCTGTTGCACTGCACAATCAACTCAATGGCGGACGTCGCTAAAATTAGCCATATCCAATGATTATTCAAACTACCTCATTGCATTTTTCGCTTCGTATTTCCTGGCGCGGGCAAGGGCAGCGGGACGGGCAGAACGGCGTGCTTTCTGGGAACGCCATTGCAGGATGGCATCGGCCAGGGACGCGGGATTGTAGTCGGCGATTGAGATGGCGGGACAATCCGCGACAAGATCGGCATCCGCACCGTATCTGGCGGTGGCTACGACCTTGCCAAGGGCAAGTGCCTCGACGACGGTACGGCCGAAAGGCTCGTGCATCGAACAGCTCACCAGGCAGTCACATGCCGCGATATATGGCAACGCCGATTCATCGGCATCATTGAAGAAGACAAGGTCTTCCAAATGCAGGTCGGCAGCCTTCTTTTTTAGCTGTTCAAGGCAGCGCCTGTCATCGGCAGTATGCACCCTGCCCTTCAGCAGGCATCTGGCCTCGGGGCACTTTTCCCTGATAACAGCCATTGCCTCCAGCAGCAGTCCGTGATTCTTCCAGGCAGTGAAATCGCCTGCCATGACAATCTTGAATTCTGTGGACATAAACGGCAATTCAGCTGGTCTGGCGGAGGCAATGGCATCTATGTCAAACACATTGGGCGCCACGGAAAGCCGTCCGTTCTTCAAAAAGGCCCACTTTTCCGCGACGCTTCGGGAAACCGCCTGCACATTGGGATGCAGCCAGAAATCAAGCAGGCGCGGCAATATCCGGGGACAGCGCACATCCCTGTCGTTTATGACAAGCTCCGCGCCCGTCTTCACTCCTGCAGCCCGCCACAGCAATGCACTGCGCAAGGTATTCAAAAAAACGACATCTGGTGCAAATGAATCCAGCGCCCTCCTGAAAACAGGGCGCGCGGCACGTGCATCCCTCAAAAGCGAAGCCATCCCGACCAGACCAGGCTTGTAATGATGGGTTCCAATAAGACAATCTGGCTCAAGCCCGCTGCAACCTGCAATGCAATACTGGCATTCGCATTGCGTGCGCGTTCTGCGCAAAGACAGAAGACTTGCCTGGGCCCCTCCGAAAAAACAGGATGAATCTATGTACAGGACACGCTTCATCAGCAGAAATATTCCAGGAAAGAGGAACGGCTTGTCCCGAAATGATAAAGCGCTCCTTCCTCCAGGACAATGTTCCTAAACTCATCCAGCCACTTGTCCACGGCACGTTTATATGATTCGCGCACGACATCGGGCGCGGCGACAATGTCGTCTTCAGATTCAGC
>JAFYGL010000422.1 GCA_017543165.1 Victivallales bacterium
AGTCCACAGTCCACTTTTGAAAAATGCTATCCGCCATTCATTTAGTACATTTCAGGAACTATGATGAATGTCGTTTGGAATTGTGCCCTGGCTTCAACTGCATAGTAGGCAGCAACGGGCAGGGCAAGACAAATCTGCTGGAGGCAATCTACTATCTTTCGCTGTTGCGTTCATTCAGGACAAACAATGTCAATGAAATGAAGCAATTCAAGAGCCAGGGCTTTGCGTTGCATTGCGAGGCAGAGCAGCCAGGCATGCCTTCGGTCAAGTTGTCGGTAAGCTATGGAACGGAGCGCCATCTTCTGGTAAATGGCGTTCCAGTGTATCGCGCCAGCGACTTCATAAACAGGTTCATCTGCATGGCGTTCATACCCCAGGACTTGTCCTTGATACAAGGGGCGCCATTGCTGCGGCGCAGATTTCTGGATATTTCAATCAGCCAGGTGTCCGCGGACTATATGCGCCATTTGCAGAAGTTCCAGGAGGCATTGCACAGCAGAAATGTCATGCTGAAGGACAAGGCGAAATACACCAGGGACACGATTACCGCGTATGACAAGGTGCTTGCCAGGGAGGCTGCTGAAATAGAGGTCATGCGAAGGGACTTTGCCGATATGCTCAATGCATACCTGGAGCAGTTGTCCGATGAACTTGTTGGAGACAGCCGCAAACTGGAGATACGTTATCTTTCCAAGATAGGGCCGCTTTTTCAGGAACAGCATGTTTCCAAGGAGCAGATTGAAGTCATCTACCTTGAGAATCTTGATAAGGCATTTGCCAGGGACCTGGAGGTGGGAAACACGGAACTTGGCCCTCATCGCTCGGATTTCAGCTGCCTGCTTGGAGGCATATTGATGCAGAGATTTGCCTCCCAGGGGGAGTGCAGGACAGGCTCGCTGGCCTTGAAACTGGCTTGCTTCAATCTTGTCCGCGAAAAGGTGGGCGCGGAAAATGTGACGCTTCTGGTGGACGATGTAGTTGGGGAACTGGACATGGACAGGAGGGAGCGTTTTTTCAAGAGCGTATGCAATTCAGGGCAGACTGTGTTCGCCTGCACTGGCATACCTTCTGAAATCGCTTCGCCAGATTGCGTATATAGGGTGAGAGGCGGCATAATGTGCCGTGAAAAATGAATAAATCCAAAGATTGACAAGGAAATCTGTGAAAGATATTCTGCGGCAATCTGGGGATTAAAAAAGGAACTGGTTAATGAACAAATCGCTTTTGTGTACATTGTCGTTGTTTTTGGGTATTGCCTTGTTCAGCACGGTTGAGATATCAGGCAAGGTCATTGCCTCCCACGCGACTGTGTCGCCGCTGCCCATGGTATTTGCACGTTTCTTTGTGACAGGCGTGATTCTTGCAGTGCTGGGATTCCCTGGATACATAAAAAAGAACAAGTTGACTGGCAGGGACATAGGTATTTTTGCATTGAATGGCTTCCTTGGCATATTTGGGGCGCTATATCTGTTCCACCTTGGCATAGGCATGTTCGAGAATGCCTCTTCCTCGGCGGTGGTATTCAGCGCCAATGCGCTTTTCACATGCGTACTTGCGAAGTTCATCAACAACGAGGAACTTACAATGCGCAAAATACTGGCGGTTTTCATAGGATTGCTCGGCATTTCATGCTTCATATTCGAGAAGGGCAAGCCAAATATGGATACGTTCCTCGCCATATTGACAATGTGCGGCGCCGCATTGCTTTTCGCTGCCAGCGTCTGCATTACAAAACGCGTTGTGAAAAAATACGGCACAATGTTCTTCATGG
The DNA here is from genome assembly GCA_017543165.1 of Victivallales bacterium. The sequence goes on from JAFYGL010000422.1 coordinate 1,772, forward strand.
GAATGAGCTCGCTCTTCGGTGCATTGATTACATTGCCTTTCGCGTTTGCAGTCAATGGCGGACTGCAATTAGATGCCATACAGCAGGCATTCCCATCCATGTGCTATATGGTTCTGGTGGGAACAATGCTTGGCTACCTTTTCTACTACTATGGCCTGAGCGGCGTTAGCGCCTTCAAAGCCTCCATGGCATTCTTCATGAAGCCTGGACTTGCCTGCATTTTCGCCTGGTTCTATCTGGGAAACAAAATGAATGTCTGGACTATTTCTGGCACTGTCATCATATTCCTGGCAATGCTCCTTACGCTGAATACAAAAAAGGCATAGAAAATGAAGGTAGTGAATCTTACAAGCGAGGCGGTGGGAGACCCTGGATTCAAGAGGGTTACCTTTACTGAACGCAGAGTGCCTATTTCATCCGCTGACGGAAAGACAAAATACACTGGCATGGTGTGGAACGTGGAAGAGGATTCCATGGCGGGCAGCTACATTGACCTGCCAGGGCATATCCTTGAGACAGACGATGGCGTCAGGGGAGACAACATTAACGCCGGTTTCTTCTACAGGCACCCTGCCTCGGTGCTGCATCTGGATTGCAGCGAGGGCCCTGTAAGCGCAAGTGACTTGGAAAAGGCCGCCAACGGCAGGCAGATGAAAGACTTCCTCATAATCAATGCCATTGGAAACAAAAATCCATTTGACATACCAGGCCGCTCAGTTTACCTGGACATGGACGCCGTGGACTGGATTATCAACAGCGGATGCAGATGCCTGGTGTCAGACATTTATGAAAGCAGGAGGCTGGATGGCGTGTTCCTTAAGTTGTTTGCCGCTGGCGTAAGCACCGTATGCGTGCCAGCAAACCTTTTCAAAATACCCGATGAAGTGCTTTTGACTGTCGCATTCCCGCGCTGGCCGACTACCCAGATACCTTGTGTCTTGCTTGCGGAATGCCAGGAATGAGTACCAGGAAGATTGTCATAGCCCCTGATTCATTCAAGGGCACATTGCGGGCGACGCAGGTTTGCAGTATATGGCGCCGCGCATTTCAGAAGGCATGCCCTGAAGCGGAACTGGTCTTGCTACCCATGGCGGATGGCGGCGAAGGTTCGCTGGAAGCAGTGCTTGCCGCCACTGGCGCAAAGTCCATTGAGGAAAAGGTGTCGGACCCCCTTGGCAGGAAAGTTTCCGCGCATTGGGCCCTTTTGCAGGATGGCTCTGCTTTCATCGAGGCGGCGGAGGCAAATGGCATTGAACGCATAACACTCCAGGAGAGAAATCCCCTTGCGGCCACCACGTATGGAGTAGGGCAACTTATAAACGCAGCCTTGGCTAAAGGCGCGAAGCGCATTACAATAGGCATAGGCGGCTCCGCAACGGTGGATGGCGGCGCAGGCATGCTGCAAGCACTTGGATACAGGCTGCTTGACGAAAATGGCAATGACATTGCGCCTGGCGGCTCAGGAATAGCCAGAATCAAAAAAGTCATTCCAGCAAAATTGCCTGGTTTTGAACTGAATATAGCATGCGATGTGGTGAATCCACTGCTGGGCGAACTTGGCACATGCCGTGTGTTTGCGCCGCAGAAAGGCGCCACGCCTGAAATGGTGGAGACATTGGAACAGTATATGCGCAATTATGCCGATGTCATGATTGCATCAGGCGTGGCCTCAGCATGCGATGTGCCTGGCGATGGCGCGGCTGGTGGCCTTGGATTCGCGCTGCGTGGCGTGCTGGGCGGTAAAATGCATTCTGGCGCAAGGCTGATTGCAGGCCTTGTGCATTTGAGGGAACATCTCAATGGCGCGTCTTTGCTCATTACGGGCGAAGGTTGCTCCGATGAGCAGACTTTGTACGGAAAACTGCCAGCAGTCGTGGCGGAAATCGCCGAAGAATCTGGCGTGCCGACTATACTCTGCTCAGGGGCGGTGAAGGACGAGCATGACGCATTGCGGAAACGCTTCAAGGCTGTGTTCGGCACACTTGCCAGACCAGTCTCGCTTCAGGAGGCACTGGACAATGCGGAGGAAAATCTCTACAGGACTGCCTGCTCTATCGCGGCGTTGTTGTAGCCAGCCTGTCCTCGGGCTGGATATGCGAAAATGGAGTTGTAACTATGGCAAAAGTTGTTGACCATGATGAAAGGAGAAGGGAGATACTTAATAAATCCCTGGGTCTTTTTGCCAGAATGGGCTATCCGCAGGTCACATACCAGCAACTTGCTGAATCATGTGGCTTGACTAGAACCGCATTGTACAAGTACTTCAAGAACAAGCGTGATGTGTTTGACAATGCCCTGTATCAGCTGGTGCAGAACATAAACCAGGAATTGCACGAGAAAATCCAGGCTAATCCTGCATTGAAGAGTTCGGAGAAACTGGAGATGCTGCTTAGCGAGGCTGTGGATCTATGTCTTTCAAATCCCGCGCTGATGCATGCAATTGTGGAATACCTTATCGCCCAGAAGCGTCAGGGGCAATCAGTCGAGAAAAAAATCAAACGGCACATAATCGGTTTCCAGCGCTTCATTCAGCATTTGGTGATAGAGGGCATTGAAAACGGCGAGTTCAGCAAGGAAATCAAGCCTTCCGAGGTGGAGGACATGCTCATGGGCCTTATACAAGCTGTATGCCTGCGCATCATGTTCTATGACGACGCCAACAGGGAGAAACTCCTGAAGCACTGCCGCATAATCATTTCGGCTATACAGAATGACTGAAGACGAAAAATACATGGGGCTTGCATTGTCCCTGGCAAGGCGTGCGTATGGCATGACTTCGCCAAATCCAATGGTGGGCGCGGTGGTCGTCAAGAATGGCGCTGTCATTGGCAAAGGCTACCACCACCAGGCGGGCCAGCCGCATGCAGAGCCCATGGCAATCGCCGATGCTGAGAAGCAACATCCTGGCCAGGTGCGAGGCGCAACTTTGTATGTGACCTTGGAGCCTTGCACTACATACGGAAGAACCCCGCCTTGCAGCGAGAAAATAATTGCATCTGGCATAAAAAGAGTCGTCATTGGCGCATTGGACGCAAATCCAAAGCACGCAGGCGCCGCGCTTTCCATTTTGCGGAAACATGGCATCCAGGTGGATTGCAATGTGCTGGAGGACAAATGCCGCGCGCTGAATGAGAGCTTCTTCTGGTGGATTACAAAGAAACGCCCGTTTGTCCTTCTGAAAATGGCAATGACATTGGATGGTAAGATCGCCACGCAGAATGGCGATGCAAAATGGGTGAGCTGCCCTGTGTCAAGGCAACTGGTGCAGAAGATGCGGCGCTGGGCGGATGCGGTCATGGTGGGCGGAAATACCGCCAGGTTGGACAATCCTTCGCTGCTGGTGCGCAGCCCTGCAAACTGGAAGCGGCAACCACGCCGCCTGGTATGGTCGTCAAGGCCCTTGCCAGAGGAATGCGCCATGCTTAACGACGGCGGGCCCGCGCCTGAATTGGTGAAGCCCATCGGCAGGCCGCAGTGGCTGGCCTTTCTGGATAAACTTGGCGCGGAGAATGTGACTTCCCTGCTCCTTGAAGGCGGCGGCGAACTTGCGGCAGCCGCGCTTCAGGCAGGCATTGTGAACCGCGTTGCGTTTTTCATCGCGCCAAAACTGCTATGCGGCAGGGACAGCAAAGTTGTTGTTGCAGGCGAAAACCCTGCCCTCATGTCGGAGGCACTGAAGCTGGCCAATGTCAAGGTGCAGAAAATTGGGGAGGATCTCTTGCTTACGGCCGATGTTGATGCGCCCTGAT
>JAFYGL010000423.1 GCA_017543165.1 Victivallales bacterium
AACAGGTCCAGCACTATTTCAAGCCGTGCTTCTGTCGCGCCCTTCGGGCGCAGAGTTTTTATTTGGCTCCTCCCCAGGCTGCGCGCCCTTGCGGGCGCTTGCCAGGGGTTAAGTATGGTTGCGCCCTGCGGGCGCTGCCGCTTGCGCGGCAATTGCCTACCCTCATGGGGAACATAGCGTTTCCCAAATAATCATTGTCTTTCATAAACAGGATATGGCGATGTTCGAGTTCATTTATGACAATAAAAAAAAGCAGGCAGCTAAATGAACTGCCTGCCGTTGCAAAAAGCCCTTGAAATTATGGCAATGGATTATTTTGCTGTTAAGCCAAGGCCAGACTTGTATTCAAAGCACATTTTTGCGATTTCCAAATCAGTGGAACCAACTGGTGCAACATGCCCATCAACGAATGTGACGTTGATTTGACTGCTGTGCCTGCGTTTGTCAATTTTTGGGCTTGCACTCGGATCAAGAGTAATGTTTTCATTACTGTATTTTTTGTCGGATACAGTGCAGAGAGAATAGAATAATCCAGACCTCCATTCAGCACAGGTTTCAAGGAAAGAAGGAACGGCACTTGCATTCTTGACAGATGAAATCTTGTGCGTCTGGAAGTAAGTGTCGCCGATCTTGGCGAACAGTGAATTGAGTCCGTATGCGAGTGTGGAATCCAATTCGTCAGTTGGGCAGGCATAAAGATTGATGTCTCCGATATACTGGTAGAGGGCACCGTTTTTCGCGCCATTGCTATCGCCTGAAAGGGTGCCAACCGTGGTAGCCATTTCATAGGCTACCCAGCTGTAGGCTTTAAAACTGCCGCTCCATGTGGGCATTATCTGCTTGTTGTCACTTACGTACATATTTGCTGCTGTGCCGAACTGCTTCATGTTGTTGACGCAGGAGATTGCCTGTGCCTTGTCGCGGGCCTTTCCGAGTGCGGGCAGCAGCATTGCTGCCAGGATTGCGATGATTGCGATTACAACCAGAAGCTCAATCAGTGTGAAGTTCTTTTTCATTTGTCCTGTTTCCTTCGTTATTGTATCTTTTACCAAAGATGACCTAAATTGCAGAATCATCTGTCAGTCGCATATTATACTAAAAACAAAGGACAAATGCAAGAGATTTTGTGAAAAAAACTTTTTCTCAAAAAAGTTAAAATTTTAGGTTCCGCGTCCTGCCTATCTGAACTGATGTTTTTGGATGTCTCAACTATTCTCTGTTTCAAAATTGTTTTGGCCTATCCTCAGAGGGTGACGCCATCCTTGAAGATGGCGATTTCCTGATAGTCGTATTTCTCGTTTTGAGCAGGCTTTCCAGATGCGACATCCAGAACCAGGTTGAAGAATTCTTCGTCAATTTTCCATGAATCGGCTCCATCCTCCACCAGACGGCCTGCGTTGAAGTCAATCCACTGTTTTTTATGGAGTGAAAGCGGTGTGTTGGAGGCGATTTTTATGGTGGGTACGATTCCTCCAAAGGGTGTGCCGCGGCCAGTGGTAAAGAGGACGAGGTGCGCTCCAGCGGCGGTGAGCAAGGTGGTGGCAACCATGTCGTTGCCAGGACCGCTGATGAGATTCAGCCCCTGGCGATAGGGCTGTTCGCCTGTCTGGAGGACATCGGCGACGAGGGCAGAGCCGGCCTTCTGAGTGCAACCCAGAGATTTGTCCTCCAGTGTACTGATGCCGCCCGCTTTGTTTCCTGGCGAGGGGTTTTCATAGATGACCTGATTGTGGCTTGTGAAGTATTCCTTGAAGTTGTTGATCATCGAGACG
>JAFYGL010000424.1 GCA_017543165.1 Victivallales bacterium
GCCTTTTCCTCTCCATTTTTAGGTGAATATCGCCTGTGGGAGTTGGCTGCATTGCCTCCACCCATTCCAGATTGCAGAAGTTGGGTTCCACCACGAATTTTTCAAAACCTGGCTTTACTGATCTAATGCCAGCAATGAACCTTGGCATGATGTTGGCAGGTGCGGTGGCCCAGGCGTGGTTCCAGTCCTGATTTGGCTTGAGGGTATCATCCCATGCCTCCATTGTGACAGTGGCGCCCTTATCCAACATATTTTGCCAGGAACGCAGGCCCGTGCCACTCATCAGTTCAAGTCCATGTTGAGCAAGCCCGTTCTTGAAGCACGTTTCCAACAGGAACTGGGCACCATACACACTGCAATTCATTCCTTTGTAAAGGATAAGCTTCCTCATGGCGTCGCTGCATTCTGTCACGCCAAAATAGAGTGGGAAAAACACACTGTGAAGTGCCGTATGACTTGAATTCAGACTATCCACAAATAAGTCATTCTTGTACAGAAGACGCATAAGCGCATTCCTTGCGGTCTTTGCCATGGCAGCGTAACGCTGTTCTCCAGTAAGCTGATGCATTACCATCAGCGCACCATAGAAATATGCATTTGGCACTGTATTCAAAGCACCAAATTCGTAGTTGTCGCATTCCGTGGGGGGCCAATCCACAATGTCCCTCAGCCAACCAGAATTCTCTTCTTCAATGACATTGTCGTTAAGAAGTCCATCTTCATTCACATATTCAGTCAATAGGCTTTTTTCCAATGCCTTCATCCATGTTTGGATGGAGGTCACATCGCCCGAATACAGTGCATAGTCCCTTGCAATCAGCGGCATGAGCAGGCGCCATTCCTTAGGCCAGGTTGGTTTCTTCAGCAGAAAATCTATTGTGTCCCTGGCAATGGCATAATTTCTGTCGCAGCAGAAATGGCTAAGCTGATTGATGAAGGTATCCCCTTCGTATGGCAGCCGTTCCCGATTGCCATCTATATAAAGGCCGAAGCATGCTGTCGCCTTGACACTGTACTTGCAGAAATCCCAGATGCGATTCAGGCGTTCATTAGAACACTTGAAGTCAGCCGCCTCGTCATCAAAATCGCAGAAGAATTCTTTTCTGCGCAAAGTGACCTCGCCGATGCAGGAGCTGATTTCCACAAAACGGAATGGGGTGATTTCAGTTTCAGCACCCTGAGGCAACGGGATTCGCACAATATCTTGTTCAGGAATTGCCTCCCAATATGGGTTCTGGAATTCCTTCACTGGGAAAGGAAAGACACAAATCCCTTTGGGGCAATGCCTGCTGTATGAACTGAATACACGATAACCTCCAGGATTCCTGTCTATTCGGCCATCATTGCGCAGTTTTTCGCCGATGCAAATCGTCAAATCCGTGTCCTGGGTCAAATTGCATTCAATTTCCAGCGTGGCAAATGCGTCCTTGGCAAAATCCACTATTGCCTCGCTTCCATCAAGCTGCAAGCTCTTCTCAACAGTCCTGAACATAATGAAATAAGTAAACTTCGATTTTTTAGCAAACTAATTTAGTGCCTGACACTAAAATAAATCAGAACGTGAAGGAATTGAAGGTTCTGCGCCTGCGTGCGCGACACACCATGTGGAGGCAGCGGTTGCCTCGTTCATTGCACATTCAACTTCTTTGCCAGATGCAAGCGCAGCAATAAAATAGCCAATATACGTATCGCCTGCGGCAGTGGTGTCGATAACGTTTTCGACCTTTTTTGCGGCGACGTTGCAAATTGTTCCGTCTTTGCCAAGCCAACGCGAGCCACGGCTTCCAAGTGTCAAAAGAATATCCATATTTGGAAACCTCTTGTGCAAATCGCCTTTGGCGTCAAGAGCCGCAGCTTCCACTTCGTTGACAATCAGAATATCCACCGACTGCAATGGATACAGCAATACATCTTTAGTCATTGGAGCGGGGTTGAAAAACACTTTCATGCCGTGCTTTGCGCCTATTTCAATGCATTCAGCAACGCACGATGTTTCGTTTTGCAGGAGAAGATAGTCTCCAGCCTGTGCGACAGACAGTGCATTTGATGCTATTTCCGCCGTAAGCGCATGATTCGCGCCAGCGAACAATAAAATCGCGTTTTCGCCTGAATCAGAGACCTGGATAACAGCCTGCCCAGTGAACATGTTATCATTCTCAACGATATTCCGTGTGTCAACGCCATTATTCGCAAGCAAATCTTTCAAAAAGACGCCGTCTTTTCCAACGCATCCAATATGAATGACATCGCCGCCAGCCCGTGCCAAGGCCAAGGACTGGTTCAAGCCTTTGCCGCCCGCAAGTTCACTGACTGACAGCGATGACAGAGTCTCGCCAGGCCGCACGAAATCGTGCACCCTGAAGACCCTGTCTATGTTTATTGAACCGAAGTTAAAGACTGACATTATTTGGAAGTATCGTATCTTGGGGCGTAGCACCACACCGTTGGAATAATCATTTGTTCAGTTGCGTCGGAATTTGATTGGACATGCCCGTCCAAATGCGCGGTATTAAGTTTGCCTGGATGGATAGGCGTATTTGTTCCTGTGAAATACGCCATGCCATAAGCGTGCACGTCGGCGTAAATCACACGGCCTGGGTCATCAGTGCCCATGCGGCGGCGCGCCTTGCCAGGCTTGCTTGAATCCCAATTTTCATGGAGATAATGCCTGGGATCATTATTATCATTTGCTGCTTGAGTATCATCATGTGTAAAATACATATAACTTGAATATTTGTAAGCGTTAGCGGTCCAAATGCCTCCAAACAACATGCTGTCGCTTGGGCATTGGAAATACTGCTTTACAATTTCATCAGTCAGTGCAGTTGTCGAGGCAGCCGCAAGGTATCCGCCAAACAGCAACTGTGATGCCTTGCTGTGGTTTTTCTCTGTGCAGGCGTAGTCCCAAATGACATGCCGTGAATGTTCCACGTTTGTATAGCTGTGGTCGCGGATAATGGCGATATAATCGTCATTATCCTGAGCATAGAGCGCTTCGGCTAATGTAATTTGCTTCAGTTTGTTGACACAACTGATGCAGCGCGCCTTTTCCCTTGCCTTGCTCAAAGCAGGCAACAGCATGGCTGCCAATATAGCAATTATAGCGATTACTACAAGCAGTTCAATTAATGTGAAGTGACTACGAACATTGTGGGTTATGATCATTTTTGTTCTCCTGTTCTTTGTTTTGGTTAAAACACTATTTGGTTAAAAATCAATAATCGTCTTTGCAAGCATATCGCAGTACCCGTCATAATCCCTCCATTTGATGGCGACATTCACCTGGCTGCCCTCTGGCGATTCCTGCAAGAAGCCATCGTCATCGACGATAAGTTTCATTTCCTGCATCTCGAGAAAATCATGCGAGTAGGCCAGATGAATGGCAACGGTATCAAAAAGTACAGAGGTCAGACTTTGGGGGACATTGGAGTTTCTGATGTTGCGCATGCCATCGGAATCCCACCGATGCAACCAGGCCAGAAATTGAGCGGCCAGTTCCTGTTGCAAACTGCCGGAATGTCGCAATTTCTCCAGCCAATTCCCTGGTAGCCTGACAATTCCGCAGGTGTCCAAC
>JAFYGL010000425.1 GCA_017543165.1 Victivallales bacterium
ACTACGTCCCCGAGCCCAGCGAACTGAAATTGCCAAAACTGGACGCCAGCGGCAAACCGCATTTCCTGTACAGGGACATCTTCCGCACCGCTGGCATCCCGAGAAACCTGGATGATGGGCGGTGGGCGGCCAGGAACAGGCTGAACCGCTCGGGCGACTTGCCATTCTCTGCGAAATATGGCGGCTCATACAACTATGGGCCGCCTTATTTTGTCCATACTTTCGCCCGTTACATACATCACGGCTATTACAAGACCAATCCCGAATATTTTTCATTGGTGGATGGCAAGCGCAACGGCGAGCAGTATTCTGGGCAGCTTTGCCTGACGAACCAGGCATTGAGGGACAAGATGATTGAACTTGTCAAGAAGAACATACGCGCCTCGCGAGAGGCTGCCGCCGCCAAAGGTGTCAGGCCGCCAGTTTACTATGACCTTTCCATGAATGACGGCAGCCGCTTCTGCGAATGCGAGAACTGCCTGAAAATGGAAAAGGCCAGTTCAATCACAGATGTGCTGCTGGACTTCATCAACACCATCGCGGATGGCGTCGCCAAGGAATATCCTGATGTTTTGATTACGACGCTGGCATATAACAAGGTGGTGAATCCGCCAGTGGGCAAGATACGTCCCAGGGACAATGTGGTCATACGCGTATGCAACCATTCAGGAAGCTATGTTTCCGTGCAGGAGCCTCGTTGCGAGGATTTCCGCAGGCATGTGGAAGGCTGGTCTAAAATCACCAAGCACCTCACCTGCTGGGAATATGACATCTGGACTTTTCCGTTCCCGAATGAATTTGGCTTTCCAGAGACATGCAAACTATATGGAAAGCACAACTTCGAGGGGCTGTTCTTCGAGAAGACGGGCAGCGAGCCTCTTTCTGACTGCTATGAGATGAAGGCGTGGCTCATTGCCAAGGTGATGGAGAATCCTGATTGCGATTTCGAGGTGCAGAGGCAGATATTCCTCAATGGATACTATGGTGCGGCGGGACAATACATCGACCAGTACAGAAAACTGCTGGCCAGCGCTGAAAAAGCGGGAAACACCACAAGAAAAATCAACCGCTATTTCGCGGACAACTATGACTATATCACCTTGGACACATTGCTCAAGTCATATCAACTTTTCGATAAGGCGATGGAGGCTGTCAAAGACGATGAAAAACTGCTCTCAAGGGTTGTGCTGGCACGTTTCCCGCTGGACAAGTACCACAGCAGGATGCTGGCTAAAATGGTGGGCGAATGGAAGAAAAGAGGCGGCACCGCTGCCACTTTCCCCGTCAAACGCGACAAGTTGGCGGAGGATTTGAGGAAGCACTGGATTCCTTGCGCGGGCATTTTCAAGGATGCCGCGCGGATGGAGAACATGCTCAAGGCGGAAATCTCCATTTTGGAGAACATGGGCGCGGAGGCGAATCCAGTTCCAGAGCCGCCAGAATTCAAAGGAAAGACGGTGCGGCATTTCACACCGTCCAGCCTGAATTTCTTCAACAATCCGAACATGGCATTGGTCAAGGACCCAGATGCCCGCGAAGGATGCGCATTTGAGGTCATTCCAGAAGGGCCTCGACGCAACTATTTCACATTGCCATTCGAGGCGGGCTGCTATGACCGTGTCGGCGCAAAGACCACTTTGCGCAATTCATGGGACAAGGTGCCAGACGGGGAGGGCTACCAGTGGTTCCACGTGGGCAAGGACCATCTCTACATGAAATACTACATTTATCTTACACGTTCCTGGGAAATACAGGCGCATCTTGACCAGTACCTGGAGTTGGGTGCAAAGGACCTGGACGTGTGGTTCCGCGCGAAATTCATCGGTCCCCTCTACCACAAGGGCGCAACGGGAAAGTCAAGGATATACATTGATTCCATAAGTTGTGTGGAATTGTAAGACAATATGGAAGACAAGCAACAGATGTTCAGTGTTAGAAAAATTGCTGTGGCCTCCCTGGTGTTTTTGATGGTGGCGCTATGCGCTGCTGCCAAAGGCGATGAGGCGGTTCTGATACAGGGCGGCAAAAGCCGCCTGGCGATTGTGGTGGAGGACTGCGTGAATCCCGTGCTTGGTCTGGCCGGGGAGGAACTGGCATCGCATTTGAAGCAGCGCACTGGCGCAGAAGTGCATGTCTATGAGGCATACGACCAATTGCCTAAAGACGCATATCCGCTGTATCTTGGCAGGTCCGAGCGCACCAGAGAACTTGGGCTTGACGAAGAGCGCCTCGCATACGACGGATATTTCATAAAGGTGACAAGGGAATATGCAGTCATTGCAGGCAGGGACATTCCCCAGACGGGCGAGCCGTATTACGGGCATACATTCATGTATTGCAGGAAGGAGCCTGTGTTCCACATGTTCGGGGAGAGGGGCACGCTTAACGGCGTTTACAAGACATTGGAGGAATATGCGGGTGTCAGGCACTACATGCCAGGCGAACTGGGCACCGTGATACCAAAGTCCCCTGATTTCAAACTGCCCCTGCAGGAACGCTACATCGCGCCTGCATTCCGCGGAAGAAATTTCACTGGAGTCTGGTTCCAGGAGGGAAACTTGGACTTTCTCTACTGGCATCATCGCATTTGCGCTGGCGGCGAGAGGAATCCCGTCAACCACAGTTATAACAGAATGGTGCGCTACAAACAGGAGCATCCAGAGTATTTTGCGCTGATTGACGGGAAAAGGGACTTTGACAACCTCTCCACGGCGAACCACTACGGCAATCTCTGCATGACAAATACGGAGGGCATAAAGGCGTTTGCCAACATTGCCAGGGAATTCTTTGACAAAAATCCCAATTACAACATCTTCCCGATTGTGCCGCAGGACGGGCTTTTCAAAGTCTGTGAATGCCAGAATTGCAAGAAATTGCTTTCTCCGCATCTAGGCGAGAATGGCATATTCTCGAACATTGTGTTCCACCATGCGATTGAGGTAGCCAAGGAAGTGAAGAAAACACATCCAGACAAGTATATTGGGGTGCTGGCGTATTCTAGGTACCGCATCGCGCCTGAAATGGAAATACCTGACAATATGTACGTGGTCATCTGCTACCGTCGCCAGGACCTGCTGAAGCCTGCCAAGAAGAAGGAGATAGAGGACACCTTCAAGGCATACCAGGCAAAAAAGGCGAAGATATTGGTGTGGACATACGCGCTTTACAATCACATTCCGCCCATGCGTGGAATACCTGTGCTCTATTCCAAAGTCCTTCAGGAGAACATCCGTTTCAACCTGGCCCATGGTGTTATCGGCGAGAAATCAGAGGCGACCTACCGCTCAGGGGGCGGTGACCAGCTTGTCAAGAAGCACGATTTGGCAATGCCCGCCAGCACGCATCTCAATGACTACATACGCTGCCAGTTGCTTTGGGACCCGAACCAGGATGTGTCTGCGCTGCTTGAGGAATACTACAGGCTGTTCTATGGCCCTGCGCAGCAGGAAATGCGGCGCTTCTGGGAGACTGCGGAGGCACTGTTCAAGGCGCGTGGGGAGGCAACAATGTATTCCAAGGAAGATTTGGAGAAACTGGAGCATTATCTGAAGCAGGCAAGTTCCAAGGCGGCGCCAGAAACCGTCTATGGCAAGAGGGTGCGCCTTCTTCAGCAGGAAATCAAACCTTTCTTTGAGACGCTTTATCTCTTGCGTTCAGGCACGAAATCCGCCGCTGCTCCAATTGTTGAAAAGGACATTCCGCTGGAATACGACGCGGATGGCATTTGGAAATATGCCACGAATTATGTCTTTACCGCCAAGGATGGAAAAAGCATTGACAAGCATGTTTCCACTACCTTGAAAATGCTGGGCAACAGGCAGGGAATCGCATTGTACCTAGAGGCAAAGGAGCCCAATTTGGACAAGATGGTGCAATTGGCCACGAAACGGGACGAGCCCAGGGCCTGGAAGGATGACTGCTATGAAATCTTCCTGGTTTCAAAGGACCGTTCAGTGAACCTTCAGTACATTGTCACCGCCGCTGGCAATATAAACGATGGCCGCAGGGATGTGGATGTGAATGTCTGCGATTGGGACTGGACCAGTTTACTCAAACTGAAGCAAAGCAGAGGCGAGCGGGTCTGGAACACCTCAATCTTCATTCCGTGGAGCGATTTGGGCTTGAGTTTCAATGAAATGCGCCCGCTACTGCTGGAGATTTTCCGCAGGCAGACTGGCGGAGACAAGGAAAATGGGGCATATCAGGTGCTTTTCCCGACAGCTGGTTTCCACAATTATTCCCCCGAGTACTTTGGCGAACTTCACCTCATTCCTGGCGCGAACCAAGTCAGGAATCCCTCATTCGAGGTGCTTTCGGCGGATGGTCGCCCACTGAACTGGGGGAAGGGCGGAAAAGTGAGCAAAAATGCCGACGGCGCGAAAAGCGCGATTTACCTCAGCAATGCGGAAAGTGCGCTGTACAACATTGCGTCTGACGCCTTTCCCGTGCAGGAGGGGACGGAGTATATGCTTCATTACAGGCACAAGGGGACGGAGGCATACTCGTATGCTGTGTTCTTTGATGCCAATGGCAAGAATGTGCCGCAGCCACTCGTTAAATACTTCTACAGCAGCAGAAGCGAAGACTGGAAGGCATGGCATTTTCAGGGAAGGGTGCCCTCTGGCGCGGTCACTTGCAAGGTGTTCCTCCGCTGCTTTGACAAGACGCCAGGCAAGGGCGCATTCATAACCGATGTGGAATTCTTCTCAGGAAACCTCATGAAATGAGCGTGATTGATTTTGCATAATGCTCTGTTCCCAGGGGAACAGAGCCTTGCATAATTCTTTGATTTAGAGGAAATATGGACATCTATACAGCAAAATGGATAAGCACCAGGCCCCAGGCTGAAAAGCAGGGGCAGGCATATTATTACCGCAAGGTGTTTGACTTGGAGAAATTGCCCGAGGCCGCGGAATTGTATTGCGCCGCAGCAGGCTTCTACGAGGTGATGATCAATGGAGTGCCCGTGAGTGACAGGGTTCTTGCCACTGCGCCGACGCAGTATGACTATCGTGTGGAGTACACTGTGTATCCAATTAAGGAACTGCTTCGCATTGGGCGCAATGTGATCGTGTTCCATATAGGAAACGGCTATTACAACTGCTTTGAGCAAGACCATTGGAAACTGGACCGCGCTCCCTACCGTGATTTTCCGAAAATCATGGCATATTTGCAGTTTGACGGGAAAATCGCCGTGAGGACAGATGATTCATGGAAGGCAATTCCATCAGGAGTGGTTTACAACAGCCTGAGGCGCGGTGAATTCTATGATGCAAACCAGGATGTGCCTGATGTGCATAACCCGTTCACGAATAACACAGACTGGAAAAACGCCGTGTATTGCAATCCTCCAGGCGGCAAAATCGTGCCTGAGCAGGGGCATCCCTGCGTGGTGCAGCAGAGAATTGAGCCAGTTGGCCTCAAGGTGTTTACATTCGGGCGCCGAATCTATGACTTTGGCGTGAGCATAGCGGGCTGGTGCGAGGTCACATTCACAGCACCTCCTGGAACCACAATCTATCTTGAATATGGCGAGATGGTCAATGACATCGGCGATGTCACCAGGGAGTATATCAACCACTATGGTGAGGATTCCATTACCTGGCAGGAGGATCGCTTCACCGTCGGCAAGTCAGGGCGGCTGGAGAACGCCCATGCGCATTTCACCTGGTATGGATTCCGCTATGTGCGCATGCGCGCCGAGCATCCTGACATAAAAATCGAGAAGATACAAGCCTGTGTTATCTTCAACTCATTTCCCCAATTGGGGGCATACAGCACTTCCGACTATGTCTTGAACAAATTGTTCGAATTGACCAAGCGCAGTTTTGAGTCGAATTTCGTGGGCATTCCAACGGACTGCCCCCACAGGGAGAAAAGTGGCTGGCATGGCGATGTGAACCGCGCCAGCGAAACTGGCCTCTTCATGTATGATGTCGCATCTGACTATGGACATTATCTGGACGCATTGGTTGGCACTCAGCGCGCCAATGGCCAGATACCAGCAGTTGCGCCATCTGGCGCGCATTTCTACAATTGGGGAAGCGAACCGGCAATTACACTCTTCTGGGTGCCATTGCAAATCTACAATTTCACTGGCAATGACGAGTACATCCGCAAATATTACGGCAATATGGCGTTGCACCTGGATTTCTGCAGGCAAAAGTTGCAGCCTGATGGCTTCATGTATGACAATATCGGGGACTGGTGCCCAGTGGAGCATTTCCGCATGACCGAAAAGGTGCATTCTGGTACATTGGACTACTATCTTGTCCTCCAGTTGATGCATTATTTTGCCAGGCATCTGGGAAAAGAGGAGGACGCGGCGTTCTATGCGGAACAGAAGCAGCAGCTCAAGGACGCCTACAGAAAGGCCTTCTACAAGGGGGACGGCATTGTGGGCGATGACACCTGGACAACGCTGGGCTTTGCGCTTTGCACGGATTTGTTCAATGAGGAGGAGGGCAGAAAGATTGCCGCGAATCTGGTGTCAAAAGTACGTGCAAACCAACATAAGGTGGACTTCGGAAACATTGGCGGCAAGGTGGTGCATCATGCATTGAGCCGCTATGGCTATGTGGAAGACGCATACAAACTGCTTACCCAGACAGAATATCCAGGATATGGGCATTGGGTGAAGGCTGGCGCGACGACGCTTTGGGAAACCTGGAGCGGGCTCTGGTCCAGAAACCACATCATGTTCGGTGATCTGGTGGCCTGGTTCTTCAAATATCTGGGCGGAATAAACCTGAAGAAGGGGCAGTTGAGCATCAGGCCTTGTTTTGTTTCAGGGCTTGATGATTTCTGTTGCCACCACACCATTCCTGGCAAAGGCACAGTTCATGTTGATTGGAAGCGTGAGAATGGCAAGGTCCTTTGCCATCTGAAATTGACTGAAGGACTAGAGTGCTCTTGCAGTATGCCAGGCCACCAGGAAGAAAAATTACAGGGGCCTGTTGAAAGGGAATACATCTGCTGACAAGGCTTTGCATAAGCAAGAAGGGGCCTGGACGCATGCCGCGTCCAGGCCCCTTCGCGTTCCAATGTAATTATTTGGAGAATACTGAATCGAATGCCTGTGTGGAAGGTGAGAAGTCAATCTTCCTGGTGAACTGGAGTGCGTCCTTCGCTCCGAATTCGCGGTTCATGCCGCAGTCTTCCCATTCAACTGACAGCGGGCCATAGTAGCCGATGTTGTTGAGGGCGCGGATGATGCCTTCGAAATCGACCTGGCCATGTCCTGGGCTGCGGAAGTCCCAGCCCCTGCGCGGGTCGCCGAAGTTGATGTGGGAGCAGAGGATGCTGCTTTCGCCATCCAGAGTCACTGCTGCGTCCTTGACATGGCAGTGGTAGATTCTGTCTGGGAATGCCTTGATGAACTTGACTGGGTCGATGCCCTGCCACACCAGATGGCTTGGGTCGAAGTTGAAGCCGAATTCAGGGCGGTTGCCCAGGGCTTCCAGCGCCATCCTGGCTGTGTATGTGTCGTATGCGATTTCTGTTGGATGGACTTCCAATGCGAACTTGATGCCATACTTTGCATACTCGTCCATGATTGGGTTGAACTTGTCTGCGAAGTACTTGAAGCCTTCAGCCACATCATTTGGCCCCACTGGCGGGAAACTGTAGAACAGGTGCCAGATTGAAGAGCCTGTGAAGCCAGTGACAACCTTCACGCCCAGGTTTGCGGCTGCCTTTGCGCTGGCCTTGAGGCTGCGGATTGCCCATTCGCGCTTTGCTTCCGCATTGCCTGCGCATTCCGCAGGAGCGAAGCCATCCGAGCGGGAATCATTGTTGGGGTCGCAGACCAGCTGGCCTTCCTTGTGGCCGCTGATTGCCCACAGCTTGAGGCCGTATTTTGCCATCGTTGCCTTGATATTGTCGCAGTATGCCTGGTCTGCCGCTGCCTTTTCCATTTCCAGATATGGGCCGAATGTGGCCAGTTCCAAGCCATCATAGCCGCATTTCTGTGCAAAACTGCAGAGTTCTTCGAAGGGCATATCGCTGAATTGACCAGTGAACAGTGTTACGGGACGCGCCATTGTAATTTTCTCCTTGCTTTTTTTATCGCGGGCAAAAAATGCCCGCGCACCGAACATTTATCGCGGGGCTTGAGCCCCGCACTAAGATTTTAGAGTTTGGTCCAGATGCCGTTGTTGTTGCTGCTCTTCACCACAGCCTCGACGAACAGCATTTCGCGGACGCCGTCTTCCACATCTGGATAGCTGGTGGTGTAGGGCTTGCCTTCCTGGCGGGCGATGAGTGCGTTTGCAAAGTCCAGGTAGATGTTGCCGAATGCCTCGATGAAGCCTTCTGGGTGCCCAGCAGGTGTCCTTACGAAGGCGCCGATTTCAGGCAGCATTCCCGCCCAGCCGCGGCGAATGGTCTTCATTGCGTTGTCATTGGTCCTGAGAATCAGGTTCTCTGGCTCCTGCTGGCTCCATTCAAGTGAGCCCGTGGTGCCATAGACACGCAGTTTGAACTGGTTTTCCTCGCCGCTGGCGACTTCGCTGACTTCGATGACGCCCTTTGCGCCAGAATCGAACCTCAGCATGATGGAGGCGTCGTCATCCAGGAGGCGTCCTTCCACGAATGTGGTCAGGTCAGCCGCGACCTCTGTGATTTTCAGGCCAGTTGTGAATTCGATGAGTTGTTCGGCGTGTGTGCCGATGTCGCCCACGCAGGCTGCCGCGCCTGAGAATTTGGGATTCACGCGCCATTCAGCCTGCTTGCAGGCATTGGTCCCTGCCAGCCAGCCCAGGTCGTATGTGGCGACGATTTTGCGCGGGGTTCCGATTGTGCCAGCGGCGATCATCGCCTTCATCTGGCGTGTCATGGGATATGCGGAGTAGTTGTGCATGAGGGCGAAGAGCAGGCCTGTCTCCTTGACTTTCGCGGCCAGTTTCTGTGCCTCGTCTGCGTTCATTGTGATTGGCTTTTCGCAGACCACGTGGAAGCCGTGCTCCAATGCGCACATTGCGATTTGGAAGTGTGTGGAGTTGGGTGTGGTGACCGCCACGAAATCCATGCGCTCGCCTTCGGGCAGTTTTGCCTCCGCCTCGATCATCTGCTGGTATGTGTC
>JAFYGL010000426.1 GCA_017543165.1 Victivallales bacterium
GCAGTTCTCGGTGTGCGCCGATGTAGATGGCCTTCTTGCCAGCGGGCTTGGCCGTGGCAATCTGCATTTCCACGCCAGCAACCTCCTTCATGTATTTCTGAAGGTGCTTTGCGCAATAGACCGTGGTCTTGGGCGCATTGTCCTTGGTGACAATCACGTAGTTGCTCTTGCCGCCATTGGCGATTTCCAGCCCGAATGCGCACATGCAGACCAAGAGGACTGCCAGCAAAAGATTCTTCACCATTGTGTTTCTCCTTAATTCTTGGCTGCAGTGGTAAGTGCCTTGATTACGCCTGACAAGTTGGCCAGGTCGGCTGGAATTATCATTGTGTTGTTTTCCTTTGCCAGTTTGCCGAACTCGTTCAGGTACTGCTCTGCCAGGCGCAGGCTGACGGCGTCCTTGCCGCAGGGGGATTCGCCGATGGCGTTGGCTATGGTACGTATGCCTTCTGCGGTCGCCTGTGCAACCAGCCTGATTTCCTCCGCGCGGCCAGCGGCCTCGTTGACACGCTTCTGGCGTTCACCTTCGGACAGTTCGATTGCCTCCTGCTTGACACCTTCAGCCCTGTTGATGCGGGCCTGCCTTTCACCTTCGGATTCGGCGATGGAGGCGCGCTTCTCACGCTCTGCCCTCATCTGCTTTTCCATGGCGTCCAGAACTGACATTGGAGGCTTGATGGTCTTGATTTCATAGCGGGTGACTTTCACGCCCCATGGATCCGATGCCTTGTCCACCTCGGAGCAGATTGCCGCGTTGATGGCGACGCGCTCCTCGAATGTGCGGTCCAGCACCAGTTTTCCGATTTCAGAACGCAATGTGGTCTGTGCCAGCTGGGAGCAGGCGAACATGTAGTTCTGGATGCCATAGCTTGCCTTGACGGGGTCCATTATCTGGAGGTAGAGGATGCCGTCCACATCCACGATGATGTTGTCCTTTGTGACGCACTGCTGCGGCGGCACGTCTATGGTGATTTCCTTCAGGTCTCTCTTGTAGGCGATTCTGTCAATGAATGGGATGAGAATGTGCATTCCCGCACCCAAAGTCTCCCTGTAGCGTCCCAGTCTTTCAATCAGATAAGCCTGTTTCTGGGGCACGATGCAGACGCAGTTGAAAAGTCCAATCAGTACAAGAACAACGATAATTACAGCAATGATAATCATTTTTTACTCCGTTTTGTTTGTTGGTTGTTATTTTAGGAAAGCTCTGTTCCCCATGAGGGTAGGTAAACAAGGAGCCGCGCGTTCTGTTATCGGCGATAGTATCGCCGATAACTGGACTCGCCCCTGTCCACTGTCCACTTACAAAGGTTTGACAATGAGGGTGAGGTTTTTCTTTTCCAGGATGACCACTGTTGCGCCTTCGGGGATTTCCACGTCGGCGCTTGCATTCCAAAGGGAGCCGTGCAGTTCCACTTTGCCTTGCTGCGCTGGTGTGATTTTCTCTATGACCTGGACTTTTTCGCCGATGATGCCGTCATTGTCCACATCAGTTTCGCATTTGCCTGTCATTTTTGTGCCGATCATTGACTTTGGCATGAAGCGCCTGCATACAAACAGAAGGATTGTGCCAAGAATGCATGTCGCAATCACCCAGACAGAAAGGGGCACGCCTGGTATGATTGCCTGCAGGATGCCCACAATAATGGCCGCTGCTCCAAAGAAGAAGATAATGAAGCCTGGAATCATGAATTCCGACAGCATTAGAAGAAGGCCGATACTAATCCAGATGTAGATTGACTGCATTTTACTTGCTCCTTGAAAAATGGGATGCAACGAATTGCCTTGCCTGCGCCAGTTGTTCCCGCCCGTCGAACGAGGTCAGGATGGGCAATTGCCTTTGTGCGTCCCTCCATATACCGTTTTTTGTCTCAATCACCAGCTTGTCATTGACCGCACTGATAGATACGAGTTCTGCCTTGGTGCCCTCGATGCGAAGGTAGTGGTACTCGAACAGCACCAGCGTCGCCACTGGTATTTCGCCGAACCTGTCCTTGAACTCCAGTTTCAGGTCATCCAGTGCCTTGGTGCTTTCCGCCGAGGCGATTCTCTTGTAGCAGTCAATGCGCAAGGAAACTTCGGGAATATACACCTCTGGTATGCAAACGCAAGTCCTTCCATTGCTGGAAGACAGCGCGAATGTCAACCTGTCAAACACAAGTTTGCATTGCAGTTTTTGTATTTTTCGCCTGCCCACATCCAGCGCCTTGATGGCGTCCTTCAGCAGGCTGCAGTACAGTTCGAAGCCGACTGCCGCGATGTGCCCGCTTTGCTCCACGCCAAGGATGTTTCCCGCGCCGCGTATCTCCAGGTCCCGCAGCGCCAGGCGGAAGCCTGCCCCCTGCCCCGAATAGCGGCGTATGGCTGCCAGTCGCTCTCGGGCATTCTGTGCAAGGGCCCCCATGGGCGGCAGCAGCATGTATGCGTAGGCCTGCTTGTTGTTGCGCCCCACGCGGCCTCGCAGCTGGTACAGGTCCGACAGACCGTATCTGTCCGCCCTGTCGATGATGATGGTGTTGACATTAGGCATGTCCACGCCGCTTTCCACAATGGTGGTGCAGACAAGCACGTCGATTTTCCTTTCCACGAAGTCCAGTATTATCTTTTCCAGCTCGTGCTCGTGCATTTTGCCGTGTGCCACGGCCACATTGGCCTCTGGCACAAGGCTCTTGACCAGCTCGCCAATTTTTGCAATGGTGGCGACGCGGTTGTAGAGGAAGAACACCTGCCCGCCACGCTCCAGTTCCCGTTTTATGGCAAGTTCAATGAGCTGCTTGTCAAACTTGGCGACAACGGTTGTGACGGGCAGCCTGTCCGCTGGCGGCGTCGCAATGGTGCTTAGATTGCGAATGCCAGAGAGACTGAAGTACAGCGTTCTTGGGATGGGGGTGGCAGTCATAGTGAGAATGTCGATGTCCGCCCTCATTTCCTTGAGGCGCTGCTTGTGGACCACTCCGAAGCGCTGCTCCTCGTCAATGACCAGCAGTCCCAGTCGCCTGAAATGCACGTCGTCCTGCACAATGCGGTGCGTTCCAATGAGTATGTCCACTTCTCCTGTTGCCGTGGCCACGAGAATTTTCTCCTGCTGTGACTTGGTCTTGAAGCGGGAGAGCACCTCTATTCTGACGGGGTATTCCGCCATTCTTTCCTTGAAACTGTTGTAGTGCTGCTGCGCCAGGATAGTCGTTGGCGCCAGCACCGCCACCTGCCGTCCATTGAGGACTGCCCTGAATGCGGCGCGAATTGCGACCTCTGTCTTTCCATATCCCACATCCCCGCAGAGCAGCCTGTCCATAGGCTTGTCCTTTTCCATGTCGGCAAGTACGTCTGCGATGGCGGAGGTCTGGTCAGGCGTTTCGGCGTATGGGAATGAGTTAGCGAAGGAGCGTTCCCATTCGGGGACAGGCTTCATTGCGTCGCCCTTTGCGTTTTCCCGCAACGCCTCCATTTTTATCAATTCCGCGGCCAGGTCCACGGCGGATTTTTCCGCTTCGTCTTTTGCCCTTCGCCAGGATGGGCTGCTTAGTGAACTCAACTTGGGGGCGGCCTTGCCTGCGCCTAGATAGTGGCTTACAAGATAGGATTGCTCCAGCGGCACGTACAGTTTTTTCTCGCCTGCGAATTCCAGCTGCATTACTTCCTGCACATCGCCGCCTGAGGTTATGCGCTGTATTCCGTGATAAATGGCGATGCCGTATGAAGCGTGGACAACATAGCTGCCTTCCTCAAGTTCCACATCCCCCGCCAGCGTATTCTCATGCTTGTATTCCACCGCCTTCTTGCGGCGGGTGTTTGTCTTGCGACCGAACAATTCGCCAGAACTGAGGAGGACGACTTTCGCGTCCAGCAGCATGAGCCCGCATTCCAAGTGCTGGTTCTCTATGATTATGGGCATTGTGGCTGGCTTGCCACGTTTTGCCTCTGGCGTTTCCTTGTGCTCGGCCAGCAATTGCCTGAAACGCTCCTCCTCGCCCTTTTCATTGCAGCAGGCTACAACCGTATAGCCGCTGGCGTTCCATCGGCGCACTGCGTCCCTCAACTGCTGCCATTGCCAGACTGCGGCGGATTCTCCCAGTTCTGGCAGGAATTTGCTGAAGTTGGCCTCCAGGCTCAATGCGTCGAATTTAAGAGGATTGCTTCCGTTGTTGGTGTCCTCTGGACTGACCTGCACATTTATTGGCGAGGAAAAACTGCTCTCCATTTCCTCCCATTGCTTGACAGTCTCCATGTCAAAGTAATGGAGCAGGCTGCCCGAAAAGCGGTCCTGGTTCACGAATGCGGTGCAAATGTCCTTTTTGAAGAAACTTCTGATGCTGGTGGTTTCCCGTGCCTCGTCCCCAAGCAGGGCAGTGCCTCTTGGAACCACCTTGATTTCATCGGCGTCCTTGTAGGAGCGCTGGCTGTTCGGGTTGAAGAATCTTATGGAATCAATCTCATTGCCCCAGAATTCAATGCGGACTGGCGCCTCGTACAAAGGTGAATATAAATCTACTATGCCTCCGCGCTTGCTGAATTCACCTGGAATATGCACCTCGATTTCATTGTCAT
Source organism: Victivallales bacterium (assembly GCA_017543165.1). The sequence continues at coordinate 4,546 of JAFYGL010000426.1, forward strand.
AATCCAGTTCCACAAGTTTGCCTGTCAAGTCCTCCAAATCAATTTCCATTCCTTTTTTGAGTGAAAAGGAATTGGATTTAAATGTTTTTGGTGCAAGAGTCTGTGAAAGGAGAACAGACGGCGTCGCAAGGTAGATTGCGTTTTCTCCTGACAGTGCGGCCTGAAGCACCGCGCATCTGCCAGCCTCGTTTTCTGGAATCCACATGTTTCGCTGCGGCGCGACTTCAGGCATGGGCAAAATGCGGCGTGTTTCGCCAATGATATCGCAGAAATCGGCCAGACCGATTGCGCAGCGCTCCATGGCCGCCGTGTCTGGAAGGACTATCAATAGTGCGCCGCGCCTGTTGGATGTCAGGCAAGCCAGGGCAAGTGGAACCAGCGATTCCTCCAGTAGGGGCATTGTAAAGCCGCCCCTGGGCAAACTACGCCCGCACCATGCTTTGACTTTCTCTTTCCAGTCGTCCATCAAAAAAGATTGTTTTTATTGGAACAGATTTCTGGAGGGCGGGACTGGGTCGTAGGTATAGGAGCATCCCAGCCTGCGGAGGCCTGCCTCGTCGCCAGGGGAGGGGATGTGTGTCAGGTGTATGTCGCAGCGTTGCAGCAGCGAGAGGCAGTCCAATGCCATTTTCGCGCAGGGGTTGCCGTTGGCGCTGACCACCAGGGTAATAAGTGTCTCGCTCACATCAAGTCCAGGTGAGCGCATTGTCGAGCCCAGGCAATCCTTGAAATTCGCCACAGAGGCGAGAATGTCCCTTTGCAGCAGGTGTATGTTGTCTGGTATTCCAGCAAGTTTTTTGATGGCGTTGATAATCATGCTGGAGGCGGAGTGCATGAGGGTGCTGTTTTTGCCTGTGATGATAGTGCCGTCTGCAAGTCTGATGGCGGCGCCGCAGTAAATGCCTTTATAGCCTTTCCCTGCGGCCTCGCAGTCCTTTGCCGCATTGCGGGCGGCTATGACAACGGCTCTTTCCTCTGGCACGACCTCGGCTTTGCCTGCAACCTCGATTATCCTCTGGAGCGTCGCCTCGTCCGCCTTGCCGCGCTTCACATCTGCCAGGCAGGTGAAATATCTTCGGGCAATCTCCCTCTTTGCCGCCTCGCGCACCTCGGTATCGTCGATAATGCCCTGTGCCACGCAGTTGACGCCCATGTCGGTTGGGGACTGGTACCAGCACTTGTCCCCGATAATGCGCTTCAATATGGTTTTCAGCAGGGGAAATGCCTGCAAATCCCTGTTGTAGTTGACTGCGCTTTTGCCGTATGCCTCGAAATGGAATGAATCCATGGCATTGGCGTCCTTAAGATCCGCTGTGGCCGCCTCGTATGCGATGTTCACTGGATGCAGGAGGGGCAGGTTCCACACGGGAAATGTCTCAAACTTCGCGTATTGGGCAATGTCCCCCTTCATGTATTCGTGATACATCTGTGAAAGGCAGGTGCCCATCTTGCCGCTGTTTGGTCCTGGAGCGGTCACAACCACCAGCGGCTGCGTGACCTCGATATACGGATTGCTGCCAAGCCCTTCTGGGCTGACCACATGGTCCAAATCCGCTGGATAGCCAGCAATGCCCTTGTGCAGGTATGTCTTGATGCCGTGCTTTTCCA
>JAFYGL010000427.1 GCA_017543165.1 Victivallales bacterium
CAGGGCGAGCTGGCGTCTTGAATCCATGGACAAGGCATTGCCAATAACCGTGAATGTGACGGGCATTTTCGAGGGGATGATGTATTTTGAGGTGGAACTGGGCCAGTCCGAATACCAGTCCATGCGCCTGGAGATACCATTGAGCCGAAAGCATGTGGACGCCTTTGACGATTGCAGCAGCATATTCGAGAAGATTAGTTTCCGCGACAATCCCAAAAAGCACTATGACAGCAACTTTGTGCAGAAGCCATTCTGGTGGTGCGGCGGGGACGAGATTGGGCTTATGGGAGGAACCCAGAGCAAGCGTGGCTGGTACATCAAGGACAAGGCCAAGTCCATGGCAATTGACTTGGACGAAAGCAAAATTCTGCTCACAATGAACATGATTGACACGCCCCTGAAGGTGACTGCACCGCGCAAACTCGCATTCTATCTGGATGGCACTCCTGTGAAGCCCAAGAGAATGGACACGGCTCGCGCACGCGAACGCAACAACATCGTGCATGTGGCTATTTCTGGCAAATACTTCACCTACTACCAGCCAGGCTATCTCAGCACCTGGGCGCGCTGGATACAGAACCGCATCAAGGATGACAAGCGCATTGAACTGGACAAGATGAAGTATTTCGCGTATGTCACGCCAAAGGCGGCGAGCCCGCTCTCCCCTGGATGGCACTACTATGCGACAATGTGGGTGAATCCCCCGCCGCCACTTGGCACATACAGCATGAACCCTGGCGTATTCAGGCTTCCAAACAGCTGGACATGGACTTGCCTTAACGACAAGTCGCATTTCGACTTCCAGATGAGCAACATCCAGACAATTCTTACGCCCCATGAGCACAACTTCGGCAACGCGGGCTTCTACTTTGACATCAGCTGGCCACGCGCCTGCGGCAACGACAAGCATGGCTGCGTATGGAAGGACGAGTTCGGCGACGTGCAGCAGGACAATGACATCTATGCCTTGATGGAATACTACATACGCACCTACAGGATGCTGAAAAAGGAGCGGCCTGACGCGTATTTCTACGGGCATACCTATCTTTCAAGGACGCCCACAGATTCCTTCTTCGACCTGTGCATCGCTGGTGAGATGTACGACCGCTTCCTAAGCAGGAATGGCAGCTACTACGATGTGCTGAATCCCGAACTCATGCGAATTGCGTATGGCACCCGCGTGGTTGAGCAGTCGTACTCGCTGATTCCTCAGTTCCTGCGTGGCTTGCAGTGCTACAATCCAGAGAAGGTCTCCACCTACAATCCCCAGAGTCCCGAGTGGGACAGGCCTTTGCGCCATTTCCTGGCGTATATGCAGTTGCATAGAATGTATCCAGTGCTTGATTTCTGGCTGCGCAGTGAAAAACTGCCGCCGAAAGGCGAGGGGCATGTGGACAAGCTTCACGCGGCGCATGACAAGCTGGGATGGGAGAATGTGAAGTTCCACGGCTACTTTGCCAAGGACGGCGCGGTTAAGTGCCTGCCTGAGCATCCTAGAGTGATGGCCTCCGCCTACACGAATGGTGGCAGGCTGTTTCTGGTGGCGCTTAACGACACGGACCAGGCAAGGGAAGTCCAGGTAAAGCTGGACGGCAAGGTGCTTGCGAAATTCCAGGACATGAATGGTGCTGACATATACAATGGAAGGCGGTGCAGGATTGAGAACGGCAGCCTGAAAGTCACGCTGGAAGGCCGCGATTCAATGTTCGCGTTGTTTGAATAAGAGAGGAGCGATGCCTTATGGCGAAAGTAACTTTGTTTTCAGATGAAAAACTAGGCAAGATCAAGCCTTTGCAGTGCGTGAACAACGGGCCAGTCAAGAAGCGGCCCACGCAATGCAGGGGCAACCAGCCTGACTATGCGGAGGCGCATATTCCGTTCATGCGGGCGCATGATTCTTCATTCTGCGCGGCTTATGGCGGCGAGCATTCTGTGGATGTGAATATGATTTTCACCAATTTCGACCGCGATGTGGATGACCCTGACGCATACGACTTCACCTTGACGGACGAATACTTCCAGAACACGCTTGAGGCGGGAACCAAGATTTTCTACCGCCTGGGCTCAAAGATTGAGCATTGGAAGAAGAAGTACAACACCAAGCCGCCTAAGGATTATTTCAAGTGGGCTCAGGTCTGCGAGCACATCATTCGCCACTACAATGAAGGCTGGGCGGACGGTTTCCACTGGAACATAATGTACTGGGAGATATGGAACGAGGCGGACATGACCGATTTGTGCGAAAAGCCTGAGGACAGCCCATGCTGGGGCGGCACAAATGAGGAATTCTACAAATTCTACAGAGTGGTGGCGACGCACCTGAAGTCATGCTTTCCAGAACTGAAAATCGGCGGTCCTGCATTGGCATGCCAGATACATGAATGGCTGGACAACTTCCTGGCCAGCATTACCGCGGAACCTCGTGTGCCCCTGGACTTCTTCTCCTGGCACCGCTACGGCACCGATGTGAGGGCTGATTTCATCGAACGCAGCAACATCATCCGAGAAAAGCTGGATAAGGCGGGATACACGCAGGCGGAAAGCATACTGGACGAATACAACTACGTTCGCAGCTGGCTGG
>JAFYGL010000428.1 GCA_017543165.1 Victivallales bacterium
ACGCATGGTTGCGCCCTGCGGGTGCTGCCGCTTGATTGTTTGATAACAGTGTTATAGTACCCAGCAGAGACCAAGGAGTAAAAAATGCTATTATATCATGGAAGCAATATGCAAGTGCCTGCCCCCCATATTCTCTTGCCGTCACGCCCATTGGATTTTGGGTCTGGATTTTACTTGACGAGTGATTTGAAACAGGCACAGCAATGGGCGTTGCGTACGACGCATCGCCGTCGTTGTGGCACTCCAATGATGACAGTTTATGAAATAAATCTCCCCTTGCCTGACAAATATAAAATACTTTGTTTTGATAGCCCTGATGGGGCATGGTTTGATTTTGTCATTGGCAATCGCACGGTAGAAGCATTTCCCAACGACTATGACATTGTGATTGGTCCTGTGGCAAATGATAGAACCATTCTTACATTTGACCTTTACCTTGAGGGAATATTGACAAAGGCTGCTGCGATAGCCGAACTACAGCCACAGCGTCTTTCTAATCAATACGTTTTTAGAACGGAGGCAGCACTGGCTTTGCTAAAGTTCAAGGAGGTGCTCAATGCCTAGAGACATGGATAAATTCTTCCCCTATTATCTTGGTTTTGTGGAGCATTATGTTGTCGGGGAACTATGTAGTCGTTATGGAATTGAGCCATTTGAGGCACTACGGCGTTTCCTGAATTCAGAAACATATAGAATGCTATGTGATCCTGAACTGGCGATGTGGGAATTCTCGCATCCAGCAATATTGTCAATGTGGGAATGTGAGCAGATTACAGGCGATCCGCGCAATTCCATCTACATCAGGGGAGAATAATGCAAATGAATGATTCCTTTTTCCCACGCAAGCCCAAACTTAGTCCAGAGATGGAATTCTTCATTTTCCTGTTGGAGCAGTATGCAGCCTACAAGCATACTACGGGCGATAAGGTTTTCAAGGAATGGAACGAGCGCAATCTTGTCCAGTGGATTTATGAAAACTATATGGGCTATCATTCGGAAAGCCTTGAAAATGCCTTCAAGGATATTGACAGCATGCTGGCCACTGGAAAACCTGCTTGGTAGAGTTTGGTATTTTATGAGGAAATTTCAAAACAAGCGCATTTGCGCTAGTTTTGAAATTTCCTCTCTTATGAAAGATTTGTGGTGTCATTTTGTTCTGTCATTTAATCAATAGCAATTTGCAAGCGCAAAGGAGACTTTTTATGAAAATTGATTCAGAGGTGTTCAATGGCGTGTGGTCCGCAATGAGCACGCCGCTTACAGAAGCGGGTCTTGTGGACAGCGACGCGCTGGAAAAACTGATTGAGCATCAGTTGAAACTTGGGGTGAAGGGCGTGTTCATCGGCGGCACTGCTGGTGAAGGACCATTCCTGCCTGACAGGGAACGGCTCAGGCTGGCGCAGTTGACCGTGCGCTACGTGGCAGGGCGCATGCCAGTGGCAATGCAGATCACGGACAACTCCGCAGAGCGCATGATAGAGAACCTTCAGCGCTACCAGGACACTGGCATCGACATTGCGGTGGTGGCACCGCCGTTCTTCCAGTTGAATGCGGAGAAAGGCGACTTCATCTACAAGTTGTACAAGCAGGTGATAGACGCAAGCCAGTTGCCAGTTGGCATATACAACAGGGGCAAGTACTCCAGCGTATTTGTTTCGCCAGAGGCTCTTGGCCGCATTTTGGACGAGCCGAAGGTCATTCTCTGCAAGGATTCCGCCAGCCAGCCAGAGTTCACGGAGGCCATCATGGCGGCGAAGAAACGCAGGGGCGGCAAACTGGCGGCACTGTGCGGAAATGAATTTGACTGCATTCCTTATCTCAAGGCGGGATACGACGGATTGCTGTTCGGCAGCGCTTGCTTCAATGGCAAATACGCCGTGGAAATGCACCGCCTTGCAAAGGCTGGCGATTTTGAACAGGCGCAGAAGGTGCAGGAGCATCTGGTGGAGGTCATGAAGAAGGTCTTCGGCGGCAAGGGGCTGGACTGCTGGCTTGCTGGGCAGAAGGAACTTATGGTGCGCCTGGGTGTGTTCAACACGGCAAAGACATTCCTGAACTACCAGGTCAGCGACCAATGCTCCAGGATGATTGACGAGGTCCTGGTTTCTGAAACAAAATGGCTTAGGTGATGACGTATGCGATACAAGGAAGACAACGAGCTGCATTTGGATTTCCATGGTACGGCGAACACCACCTTCGACTACATTGCGGAGCATTTCGGCGTGGAGGCGCTGAAGTCGATTCTTCGCAAGACGGGGCATGACGTTTACAAGTCTATCAGGGAGAAGCTGGCAATGGGCGATGCCTCGGAACTGGTAGAGCACATCAACTGGTTCTATAAACGCGAGAAGGCGAAATACACGCTGTCCGTGACAGAGAACGAGGTGCGTCTGGAGGTGCAGGAGTGCCCTGCCATAAGGCACATAAGGAAACTGGGGCAGCCAGTCTCGCCATATTGCTGCCTTCAGACCAGCGAGGTAAATGCAGGAATGTGTGAAGGCACTCCCTGGCGCTGTGAGGTGCAGGTGCTGGGCGATGGGCATTGCGTGCAGATATTCAGGAAGGAGGCCAGCAAATGATACCCAGCGACCATTTTGTACGTTTCTACAACGAGGTTTTCAAGTTCCTTGATGAAAAGAACGCCTTGCAGGAATACTACAGGCACATCAGCAAGCACCAGGAACTGCACTGCCTTAAGTTGTTCAAAGAGAAGGGGCTTCAGGGTGTGTATGAATATTACGGGAAAATCTACAAGGAGGAGAACTGCCAGGGCGAATACACACTGAAGGGGCATGAACTTATACTCTCCATGACAAAATGCCCCAGCCTCAGCAAGGCAATTGACAACGACGCCGGCGCATGCCCCAAGTACTGCCTGCACTGCCCAGGCTGGACCATGCCGCTCTACACCAAGGCGGGCCTGTTCCAGGTCTATGACCTAATGGGACTGGACAAGCCCCAGTGCATTGAATACATTTACGAC
>JAFYGL010000429.1 GCA_017543165.1 Victivallales bacterium
GACTCCCTTGAGCCGCTGGTTCACAATCCATGCTGGAACTACATCGTCTCCGACTTCAAGTCAGACGGCGCGTGCTTTGTCTTGAAGCCAGGATACTCCAAGGAGGGATTTGAGGCCTTGAAGGAGGCCATCATGGACAGGTTGGCAAGCTTGGGAATCGAGGCGCTCTTCGTCAAAGAACACGAGGAATGCTATGCGCTTGGCTGCCGCGGGAAGGAGCTTGTTCTGCAAGACGGGGTGGCGTTCATCCGCTTCCCGAAGAACCGAGGTGAGCGCCTGCCCTTGGGAGTCAGCGAAGGCATAGTGCCTCTTGCCAAAAGAGTCAGGATTTCACTCTTCGCATTTCTGCACAAGCTGTATAACCACGGAAAGCAGTGTGGCTTCTCGGAAATCACTGGAACTGAAAGGATGCGGACATTCGTCAGAGTGCCTTACATCGAGGAAGAGATCTACCGCGGACATGTCCCCACAGGAGGTGGATTCACTGGTAGTATGGTGTATCATTACGCTTGCCGTCCTGTGCGCCGCTCTCAATGGGAGAGAATCGATCAATAAATAGCGTCGCATTGATAATATGACAGTCTCAACAATTCTGGTAACTGATACCCAACTTTGCATCGAGTGGAGCTGATTTTTTCAAATATCGCATTGAGCCTGAAACTATCCATCAAGTCTGTCCTTTTCATTACCCAGGCACTGAAATTTACCGCGAACCACTCTCCTTCTTGAGAATCGACTCCATGAGGATGCGTCGGGCAATTGGGTTGGGGATGATCTGACGCTTGTTGTCCAGAAAGTAAAGTTGGTCACGCCTGTTGTCGCAAAGCCAATGGGAATTGAAGGAGATTATTCTATTGTTTTTCAGCAATTTCCCCTCCTCGGCAGTTCCCTCGTTTTTTGAAATACACTTCTGGGCATAATGTCTATTTTCTTTTCTGTTATGTTGATGTTAAAATGATTTGAAAAGACGCCCCAAAATGGGAATGTCATGCTGTGACGGGACCATCCCCGCAGAATTTCCTCCGTCCGCAGTTTACGCAGCATGAGCCGCGCCAGACGGAATCGAACTGCTCGCAGAGCGGCTCCACCAGGGACGGCTCGTCGGTCAGGATGCCGTTCTCGAAATTGCGGCGGCTGTCGCTTTTCGCCCCCAGCCCCGCCCCCGTCAGATTGGCACTGCCGAAATAGGCCTTTGCCCCGTCTGCAATGATGCACTTGAAGTGGACGCGCGGGCAAAGGACGCGCTCCATCTGCTTCCAGAGACGCGGAAAGCGGTCGAAGTCCTGGCGAAAATTAGGTCCGGGCTCCTTGGCGTGGATGAGGCGGATGTCAACGCCGCGTGCCAGCAGCCGATCCAGCATCCCGAGGAAGGGAATCATCTCCCTTTCCCCCGCCACTGCGACATACATGTCCTTGATGTCGGCAGTGGCGATCCAAAGCAGTTTCCGCGTCTGCGGAACCAGGCCGCATATGACCTTGTCGTAGATTTCACGATTGGATAGAAATTGATTCATGGCGTTTTCCTTATGTTACCTATGGTTGAACAAATTTCCACACAGCACACAAAAGAAGGAGCAGCAAAATATGGCAGTTTTTCAAAAGAAAACAATGCCATCGCTTTTTTCTAGATTTATTATGTGTTTTTGCGTTGCTTATGTTGGGGATTTTCAAAAAGAAAGTATTCTGGGAAGAAGTTTATATTGACAGTGCCACAGGAGCCGTGGCGGTTCTTTGCGATAATGAGTTCCACCAGAAATGGTCTCTTGGAGTTAGATGCAGGCAACTCTTGATGGAGAAAGGCGATGATGTCTGCATTCCGCTCAATGGTCCCTGCGGTTTTCTTTATATCAGCAAGCATAGACCTCGTTTCGTTCTCCTGAAACATTTTTATGTTTGGTATTCGCCTCTTTTGTAAAAGAGTTTTCAATAACTGGCCATAGAGCAAGCTTCGTGCCAATTTTCATTCCATCGCTTGTTGCGGTTTATTTCGGCACAAAAAACAACAGGCACCTGCATAGATTTTGAATAGCACTGGTAAAAAATGATAGAGTTTGCCATTGGCCTGTTGCAATGATACGTCTCTTACAGTTCGCGTCAGTATTTGGCATGACATTTGCTTCCAGCAAATAGAATATTTGCATAAAATGTTATAACATTTCTTTCAATAATATCTATATTATTTCTAAATAAAATATATAACATTCCATAAATAATCATATATACCAATTTATACAATTCATAAATAATCACTAAAGGAACTTGACAAGGCCCGTTGCCGTAGTACATTAGGCGCAATCTGATTCAGAATGTGCAATGGTACAGGAGAAGCAATGGAAAAACAAAATCAAGGTGAAATGGCTTCGGCGGCCAGCGCTGGCTGCGTGTATGATGCGCAGCTGAAGCTGCTGCTGCGGAACAAGGAATATGTGGCAGACATCTGCAACGCGGTGGTCTATGGAGGCAGGCAAGCCGTCACTTCCGACATGTTGGAGCCGCGCCCAGTGGAGCAGAACGCGGTGCTTGCCAGGGACGGCGGCGGCTTCGCCACCGACAACCGCTTCAGGGACCTGGCGTTCTTTGTCAGGCGGGGCGAGGATGGCGGGGGCTTCCTGCTGTGCCTGGAGGTGCAGTGTAGCCAGAGCCAGGAGATGCCGCTGCGGGTGCTGGAGTACAACGCCCGTGAAATCGTCCGCTTCGGCGGCGAGCCAGGCTACAAGGCGAGCCACGTGCTGCCGCTGGTGGTGACGCTGGTGCTGAATTTCAGCGAAGGCCCGTGGAAGGGGCCTTGCTCGCTGCTGGACATGGCGGAATACAGGGACCC
>JAFYGL010000430.1 GCA_017543165.1 Victivallales bacterium
CCACACTTGTGGCAGGAAGAGGCCGCTTCTGCCGCCGCGCCTGACAACCACGCCGTCCTTCCCAGGCCTTATTTCATCGGCAGTGGCGATTTGCTTCATGGGGGACAGCACGGATATCTCAATTGTGATGTCGTCCAATTCATGCATTTCCACTTCGGGAAAGCGCGGGTCCTGGAATGCGGCGGCGATTGCGTAGTCCGCCACTGCGTCAAGGAGTGGCTGCATTGCGACTGTGGTGCCAATGCAACCCCGCAGCCTGCCTTGCTTCTCCAGCGTCACAAAAACCGCCGCCTTCTGGTCGAGTTCTGCCATGTTCAATTGTTTTGACAGGCTCCTCAAGTCTATTGCATTACCCATCAGGTGCATTTTTATGCTGGCTCTTGCCAGTTTGAGCAATGTTTCCTGCGCTTCTTCGCTCAGCGAAAAAGACGGCTCCTCTTCATTCGCCTTGGCATTATCCGACTTTACAAACAGCATTGATGCATAGCCTACCACGCGCTCGGTGTCGCCGCTTGCATCTGATGAATTGCCACGCTTGGCGACAATTACCTTGTTGCCGCCGTGCATCTTGGCCCAGAGCATCGCAACGCCCAGACCTCCCGCAGAGCAGATTGGCGTCTCCACGCTAGGATAATTCCTCCATTCTCCGTCTTTCTGCCACTGGCACAGGCCGTTGATATTGTATCTTTCCGCGAAGAGGACGGTATTCCTGTCCAGTTCACGCGCCGCCTTGTCGCTTGGATAATGGGACAAATCCGTGCTGGACAGCACGAATATCTTGCGGTCGCCCGCGTTTTCCATGAGGAGTTCAGCCAGTATGCGGCAATTGTCTGGCGTAGCCTCGCCAAACAGCACTGGCACAATCTTCACGCCTGGATGCGTGAGCTGCAAGAATGGCAGTTGCACTTCGATGCTGTGCTCCTCTGAATGTACGCGGTTGTTGAAAATGATGCGGCTTTCGCTGGCAACCAGGGCATTGCACAACTCCTGGTCAACCTCCACATTGCCCAGCGGCGTCTGGAAGTACTCGTATTCTGGCAGCACGGCAATTATGCCTGCCTGCGGGCCGAAGTCATGCCCGATGATGACAATGGTGTCAAACTCCACATCGCGCATTGCCTTGAACACAGGCGCGGCAATGTGCGCGGAATAGACATAGCCTGCATGAGGCACTGCTGCAGCCAGTATGCTGTCCTGGCACTGGCAATCCTCCGCCTCAGCCAATAGCGTGTTTATTTCGTTTGCTAGCCTGTTGGGATTGGCTGGATAAAATGAGCCAGCCACTCTGCTGTGTCTGATGTTGTTTTCCATAGTTGTTAGTTGTCAGTGGACAGTGGACTGTGGACTGTGGAATGTGGACTGTGGAATGTGAGGAGGCTGGGTTTCGGCGGATAGTGTTGTGCCTGCAAGGCGCGAATGGCGGTCACGCGTCCTGACGCGCGGCCAATGGCCGCGCGGAATAGCGTGCCCAGCAGAATTGCCCTGGGCTTTTCACTCCGCAAACATCAGTCCACAGTCCACTTATATTGCCTTTTCCAGTGGAAGTTTGAAGAAATCGATGGCGTTATTGCGGCAGATTTTCTTCCATACGTTGTCTGGCAGTTTGCCGCTGTCGTGCAAATTGTCCATCCACAATTTGCCCTTGAAGTTTGCGTCGCAGGTGCTGTTGCAGGCGTCTGTGCCGAAGAACAGCTTGTCCTGGAATTCGGTGAGGAACTGTACCGCGTAGTCCTCGTCCATGCGCAGATAGGACATTGCGTCGGACAATTCGCCGTACAGGTTGGGGAATGCGCGTAGCAGTTCCTGTGCCACGCCTTCACCATTGAATTTGGGACGCGTGCCAGGGCTTGCGTATTGAAGGCCATCCGCCCTGAAGATGGGTTTGCAGCGCGCTGGGCGGCGGCAAGTTGTGTATTCGGCCCAGAACATGGGGCCATGGGCGATGAACACTAGGTTGGGGAAACGTTGCAAGGTGTGCTCCAGGCAGGGGAGGCCAGGCGCATCGCAGAGGCCGAAATCGCCGTGTGGCCTGTCGGAGCCATCGGTGGTGACTGGAAGTCCCACCTTCTCGGCGCAGCGGAACAGGTTCTGCACACGTTCATCGTCGAAAGGCATGTTGGGCATGATTTCGCCCACTCCTTTGCAACCCAGGTCCTTGTAGTATTGCAGGACAGTGTCCAATGGCGCGTCCGCCCTGTTTATCAGTGCACGTGGATCCACATTGCAGAATGGGAAGAATCTGCCAGGATGCGTTTCCGCCATTTCAAGGATGTCCTCATTAGCCTGTGGAAGATATATTTCCGAGTTCACGACTGGCAGCAAGGCGCCCATTTCAATGCCGTACTGGTCATATTTTGCAATGAGTTCATCTGGAGAGTGGAACTGTGTCACAAATGGGATGGGTTTTCTGTAGCAGTGTGCGTGAATGTCGATGTACTTCATGGTTGTCAGAGACTATAGGTTGTTATTGTTTGCAGTACCTGCTGTTGCCAGGCCTGGGAGGAAAAGTTATGGTTTGCGCCCTGTATTTCCGCAAATGAGATTGGCAGTGCATTGGCATTTGCGTATTCGCCGAAGTATTTTTGCGCGGCGGCTGCGTCTGGGTCGGCTGTGCCGTATAGCATCAGCACAGGAATGTCCTTGCGCAGTTTTGCAAGATGCTTTACTGGAGGCGGCGCGGCGGAGTTGCGACTTTCCGATGCGGCGGCTTTCACCAGCATGCCAACATTGCCTTCCTTTGCGCGGTTTTCACCTCGTTTCAGAAATGGGCGGAAGATTACACGGAACACGCGTGACAGGCTTGCCTCGCCAGCAAAAACAC
>JAFYGL010000431.1 GCA_017543165.1 Victivallales bacterium
ACAGTCCACTGTCCACAGTCCACAGTCCACAATCCACTAAAATCTAGAACAGGAGAAGAAAGAATGTACTTTACAGGTTTTGCAGATGAGGCGGCCGCCGAATTGGATGGCCAGATTCGCGCTACTAAGGAATTGGGATGGACGAATATTGAGTCCAGGGCAATTGACGGTGTCAACTTGCATGATTTGCCAGAGGATAAGTTCAACCAGGTGGCGGACGCTTTGGATGCCGCTGGCATACATGTGAACTGCTTTGGCTCGGCAATAGCGAACTGGGCCCATAAAATCACCGATCCATTTGACATTACGCTTGAGGAAGTAAAGCGTACTATTCCTAGAATGAAAAGACTTGACAGCAAACTTATTCGTATAATGAGTTATGCCAGGATGGATGACAAGGAACCCAATGACCAGATGCAGGAGGAGCGTTTCCGCCGTCTGCGCGAAATCACGAAGATGTTCCTGGACAATGGCATACAGCCTGTGCATGAGAATTGCATGAACTATGGCGGCATGGGATGGGGCTTTACCCTGGAACTGCTGGAGAAGGTGCCTGGTTTGAAACTGGTGTTCGACACTGGCAACTGCGTGTCCAACGACGACAAAATGAAGAGCAAGCCCTATCCCAAGCAGTCCAGCTGGGAGTTCTACGAGCATGTGAGGGATGCCGTGGTATATGTCCACATCAAGGATGGCGTGTTCAACAAGGAGCGCAATGACTTTGTCTGCTGCTGGGCTGGTGATGGCAATGGTGATGTCAAGCGCATTTTGACGGATTTACTGTCCAGGGGCTATGACGGAGGCTTCTCCATTGAGCCTCACATGTCGGTGGTGTTCCATGATGCCTCCATCAAGGCTGATCCCAAGGTGCGCTACGATACATACGTGGAGTACGGTCGCCGCCTGATGGCGATGATAGACGAGATAAAGGCAGGTCTCAAGAAGTGATATGATTTCCGAAAACCTCAAAATGGTAGGCGGGCGCATTGACAATGCGCTTTCGCTGGCTGGCCGTGCGCAGGGAACATGCAGGCTTGTTGCCGTGTCAAAGACATTCCCTGCGTCCTGCGTGCAGGAGGCATACGACGCGGGGCAGTGCGCTTTCGGCGAGAACCGTGTCCAGGAACTGATGGAGAAGACGCCTGTCCTGCCAAAGGACATTGAATGGCATCTGATAGGTCATCTGCAGCAGAACAAGGTGAGGCACGCGGTTGAGAATGCGGCGTGGATACATTCCATCGACACGCTGGCGCTTCTGAAACGCGTGGTCAATATCGCTGGCGAGCTGGGGCGCAGTCCCAAATTGCTTCTGGAGGTCAATGTGTCTGGCGAGGAGAGCAAGTTCGGCATGAAGCCCGAGGATGTGATTCCTGTTCTCCAGGAATGCCCCACGCCGCTTTGCTGCGGCTTGATGACAGTTGCGCCCTTCGAGGCGACACCTGATGAGTTGCACGGCATATTCGCCCGATTGCGGGACTTGAAGGAGCAAGCCGCCGCCGCAACAGGTCTTGCATTGACGGAATTGTCCATGGGCATGTCAGGCGACTTTGAGATTGCAATTGCGGAAGGCGCAACCATGGTGCGCGTGGGCAGCGCGATATTCGGGCATAGGGATTATGGCACAGGGCAGTGACAAGCCATTTCTTCGCAGACGCAAGTTGCAGGGTGGCTGGCTTGCCAGGAAGGACAGGCGCCGCAAGGACTGGGAATGGAACAGGACCTGGCTGCCTTCGCGGCGCGAATACGAGCGTGAGGATGTCCTGATAGAATTCCTGGGCGAGGAGCGGGCACCATCCGTGATGGCGTCCTTGCGCCCGCCCTTCCAGGAAGCAGGGCAGGTGGCCAGTTCCATTTTGGGGAAACTGGATTTGAAGTCAAATACTATTTTGGACGAGATAGTGAAGAACTGGACCTATATAGTCGGTGCTGACAATGCCAAGGAATGCCGCCCTCTGGGAGTGGAAAAAGATGCCTTGTCCATAGAGGTGTCCTCTTCCTCGTGGATGTTCGCATTGAATTGCACCAAGCCGCTCATATCAAGGCGTGTTTTTGAGATTACATCAGGTGCCGTCAAGCGTGTTTATCTAGTGCCGCAGGGCACTTCAAGAAAAAAACTAGGGGAGATTAAATGAAGAAGTTTTTGGGAGTTCTCGTTGCGTTTGGTCTGTGTGCATTTTTGCTGGTCGCTGCGCAGGAAACTGCCCAGGTCCACAGGACGTCGGCGGATCCAATTGCGGAGATGAAGTCACGCAAGATAGAGACATTTGCGACAATCAGGGAGGACGTCCAGATATGCCGCTATGTCATCCAGAGCCTTCAGAACGAGCATTACAATGCACAGTCCATCACGCCCGTGATAGCGGAACGCTGGTTCAACAACTACTTTGATATACTTGATCCACTTCATGCGTTGTTTACGCAGGCTGACATAGAGGGCTTCAGACCATACGCCAGCGTGATGTGGGACCAGGCACGCAAGTTGGCAAACACTGAATTTGCGTTCAAGGTGTTCGCGTTGTATTTGCAGAGATTGCGTGAAAGGGCCTTGTTTGAACTGGACAATGCAGGCGGCATAACGGATTTCACGGCAGACGAGACTATCAAATTTGACCGCAAGGAGGAGCCGTACCCCGCGAATGAGGCTGAACTTAAGCAACTATGGAGAAAGGTGCTCAAGAACAAATTGCTCAATATAAAGATGCTCGTCGAGAATGACGGCAAAAAGGCCAGCGATGACGATGAAGACGAGGATGAGGATGAGAAGAAAGGCAAGTCCAAAACAAAGAAGACAGAGGCTGAACGCATAGTGGAAATGCATAAACGCAATGCCCGCCAGTTCAACTACAAGGCGGTTTTGGAAAGGACGGATGTGCTGCAGCTGTTTTTGAATTCACTGTGCGATCTGTATGACCCTCATACATGCTATATGACGCCTCAGGCGAAGGATGACATGGAGGTCCACATGTCGCTGAAGTTGCAGGGCATCGGCGCCACGCTTACCACAGATGAGGAATACACCAAGATTGTGGAGGTCATAGAGGGCAGTCCCGCCGAAAAGTCGGGCCGTCTTAGAAAGGGGGACCGCATTGTGGCGGTCGCGCAGGACGGCGAGGAGCCTGTGGATGTGATTGACATGCCGCTAACAAGGTAGTCAAGCAGATTCGCGGGAAAAAGGGAACCAAAGTCACCTTGACGATACTGCCCGAAGGCAGCAGGGAAACATACGATGTGACGATAGTTCGTGATGAAATTCAGACGCCTGAGGAGGGTGCCAAGTCCAGCATCACCGAAATCAAGTTGAATGACGGCACGACTGCCCGTGTGCTGGTACTGTTCCTGCCCTCGTTCTACACGGATTTCAGGGCGCGCTTTGCTGGCGTCCCCAATTATCGCAGCACAACCAGGGACATGCTGGCTCTTATTAAGAAGGAAAAGG
>JAFYGL010000432.1 GCA_017543165.1 Victivallales bacterium
ATGCAAGGAGCCATTCACGGAAAAACAGCCCAAAAGAACAATGCAGACTGCCTCGAATTTTTCCAACTAAGTACTAGAATAGGCAATTTTTTATCTGCAATGCTCGTATAGCACGCCGAACAATTTGTTGCCGCAGGAGGACACAGTATTCTGGATAACCTCGCCGTCATAGTACAGTACGATTTTCGCCCAGCCTGGATACCATCCATCCTCGTCCAGTTGGGGAAGTTGCCTCAACTTGTTCCCGTCCTCGTCATACCAGGTGGTGAAGGGTTTCATGTCCAGATTGGTGTCCTCAATCCAGCGAACCCAGTTGGTTTCGACATTGGGGAAGCCGAATTTGAATGAAAACCGATGGTCTAACTCCCATTCGCGAGCCAGTTTGAAGGCCTCTTCCATGGAGACCGTGTTGAGGCCGGTGTTGTTTGTTTCCTGATTTGATTTCCTTCTCCTCAATTCCGCTGCCAGTTGTTCATCGCTAATGCTGCTTAAATCCATGTTGCTCATTTCATTTCCTTTTGTTCTTTGTGATTAAAGTTGTCCACTGCAAAGTACACTTCTTGAAAACAACGCGCATAAATTATCACCACCACCCATGACAAATCATGTCACTGGTATAAGAAAATGTGACAAAATCGCTTTGCAAAATAGGGATTGTATAAGTGCTAGGAGTAATACACTTCACTCAAGATATTCCACGCCAGGCGCGTGCCAGGCGCGCATCTGGCGCAGAATACTCTAGGTAAAGTCATCTCTACAAAAAATATGGGATATCTGTGGCCAAAACTTAATCTTTGGATTGATTTCCTGGAAATCATTGGTAAATTCGCCATTGTATTTTGCTTGAAAGTTTGTTTAGTGAGATATGATATATTCAAAGAGCCAAGGCACTTGAAACGAGGAGAAACAAATGGGAAAATCAATCTTTGCCGCATTCATCGCATTGTGTTTTGCGATGATGGCGTATGAACTGGACAACAAGGCGCTCAGCCCTGTAAAGCATCTGCATGCCGCCAGGCATGCCAAAGTCGAACTTGTCAAGGATGGCAAACTGCAATTTGCCATTGCGGCGGATATGACTTTGGAAAACGGCATCAAGAACAAGGATGACAGGAGCATAGGAATGGCTGTGGATGTTTTGTCTGAGGCCTTCTTCAAATGCACAGGCAATAGACCAGAGGTGATTTCTCCCGATGACAATGAGAAACTGTCTGCATACAAGTACAAGATTGTGCTTGGACCAAGTGCATTGGCGAAACTGCATGGCATTGAAGGCAAGGCCCTGCCGCCACAGGGCTTCCAGGTCAAGACCATAAAGGGCGGCGTCTTGATAGTCGGAAATGACACCACCACGCAGGAAAAGCCAACTTCCAGGGGCAGGGGCACGCTGTTCGGCGCATTGGACTTCACGGAGCGCTTCCTGGGTGTGCGCTATTTCTTCCCTGGCGAGGTCGGCACCTACTGGCCGACCATAAAGGATTTGGCAATCAAGCCCGCAAACTACATGGACGCACCATATTTCCTGTCCAGAAGCGGCCAGTACCACCTGTGGACTTTCACTGGCAAGCAGGAGAACATAGACAAGTTCGGCGAACTGGCTGGCGGCCTGAAGAAGGGCGATGTCTCTTTCAAAACATACTACCGCTTCGCCTCATGGGAGAACATGCCCACACACAATCCCACGCCAGAGGCGCTGGCAATGGCATATCCAGACAAGCTCGGCACCATTTTCTTCACCAACCACAATGGCAAGATGTACTACAATCCAAAGGCTCATCTTGGCAACCTCTTTGATTTCACCAACCTGGAATTCGCGGATTTGCTGGTGGAATCCTGGAAGACATATCTTTCCGGCGCTGAAATGATAGGCAAGTGCCCACGCAAGAAGTTCGGCCATGGCCTTATCTGCAACGAGAATGCGGTCGGCTTCGGCAATTGCGACACATATCTTTCCAATGCGGAAATCTTCGGCAACAAGGTCATCAAGGATGAAAAACTGATCACTGAGGCGGACAAGGCAAGGCCTGCCAGCGCCCTCATGGCGAATGTCTATGGCCGCTTCATCAAATACCTGGCGGAAAAGGTGGAGAAGGAACTGCCTGGCAAGAAACTGCTGTTCCTGGCGTATTACAATTCGGAATATGCGCCAATCGACCCCCGCTTCAACAAATGGCCCTCGAATGTGGAAATCATCCTCTGCAATGCAACGGCCGCGCCCAGGCGCATCATGGACCCCAAGGTGCGGGAAGACTTCATCAAGCAGACCAGGGAATGGACCGAGGTGCTGGGGCATCCTGTCAACTGCCTTTGGCTGTACGATGAATACAGCAATCCATTCTGCAGGGCGGTCATGGGCGAATTCGTGGGCGAACTGCCAAAGGCATTGGGGCCATATCTCGGCAGGGGCAATCTTTTCTTTGACAGCGGCCTGCAGTTGCCGTACTACACCTCATTCTACTCCGCGTTCCGCTACATGTGGAATCCAAACTGGAATGCGGATGCCGCAATCGAGGAGCATTTCCCGCTCTTCTACGGCAAGGAGGCGGGAAAGTATCTTATCAAGTTCCATCGCCTGCTGAAGAACGACTGTTACAAGGCCTATCTTGAACAGGGTGTGG
>JAFYGL010000433.1 GCA_017543165.1 Victivallales bacterium
CTCCTTATCTGCCATTAATATATGCAATTTTACCTTATTTCAAGCCATATTAAGGCATTTTCGGAGTTTTCATTGAGGCATTTTCGGTATTTTCATTGAGGCATTTTCGGCATCTTCATTGAGGCATTTTCGGATGGCTACAACTTCACATGGTAGGTTCTGGACACAGTATCCAGAGTTTCCTCAAGCCCGTCAGGCAGGCTTACTTTAGCCCGCAATGCCAAGGGTGCACTGACTTTCCAGGTCAGTGTCCTGCCCTCAATGCTCCATTCGGATATTATCATTCCATAAGGAGAATCAAAACTTGCCCTTACGGGAGAGAAACGCCTATCGGGAATGATTTTCAGCACGAGTGATTTATGCCTGTAGTGGATGCCGCCAATTTCCTCCATCATAAATTGCGCCACCGTGCCATACGCATAATGGTTGAAACTGTTCATGGACACGTCACCGAAGCCATGCTCCCTGGAATAGCCGTTCCAGCGCTCCCAGAAAGTCGTGGCTCCCTGCTTCACCAAATACAGCCAGGACGGATATTCCTCCTGCAACAGCAGGTCGCAGGCTGTTTCCGCAAAACCAGCATGGCATAATGCCTGCAATATGATTGGTGTCCCGAGAAATCCCGTGGAAATCCTAGTGCCATTGTTTCTTACAACATCATTCAAAGCCTTTCCATTGATATCAACTTGTTCGGGGAGAAGCAAATTGTATTCAAGTGCCATTGCCACTGCGCATTGCGTCTGCGGCAGCACCTTGCCTGTTTCGGCATCTACAAATCTTGCACGAAACACGCCGCATATTTCCTCAGTCAGCGCCGCATATTTCTTTGCCTCGTCGCATTTGCCAAGCAAAGCCGCGCACTTCGAGATAATGCGGGTGGTATGTGCAAGATATGCACAGGCCACCAATTCGGAGGGCGTTTCCTCCAGAGCAAGCCAGTCACCAATCTGTTTGCGCTTTATTATGAAATCCTCCGTGTTCCTAATCTGGTATGCATTGGAGCGTTTCATTGCCTCGTAGTTTTCCGCGATTACATCCAGCACGCCATAATGGCAATATAGATTCCATGGAATTGTGACAATGGCATCGCCCCAGCCAGCCGTTCCGTCCTGCATGCGCAATATGGCAGGCGCAATGGAAGGCGCGGCACCATCAGGCGTCATTGCCTCCCGTACATCAAGAAGATATTTCCTGAAGAATTCCAGACAGTCCATGTTAAGCATGGCTGTCGGTGCGAACACCTGCGCATCGCCCGTCCACCCAAGGCGTTCATCCCTCTGCGGGCAGTCAGTAGGCAGTTCCAGGAAATTACTGCGCTGCCCCCAGACTGCATTCTGCCAAAGCCTGTCAAGCATGGGCAGTCCTGTGGAGAAACAGGACCCTTGCGGCATCATTGAATACATGGGAAGCCCAGTCACCTGAATCTCCTCGGCAGGCACTCCGTCAAGCTGAAAACCAGAGATTTCCAGATATCGGAAACCGTGGAATGTAAAAGAAGGAGTATATTCCACATAATCCTTGCCATCGCCATCGCAGATATAGGAATCCTCCGACTTTGCGCTCCTGTAGTTGTCAGTGTAGAGCATCTGTTTTTCATCAAGCATTTCCGCCGTGCGAAAACGTATGAGGCGTCCCTTCTGACTGCGGAACCTGACGCGGAATACGCCAGTGAAATTCTGCCCGAAGTCCCAGATGAAAAGTCCCTTTCTTGGTTGCAGCATGGCAACTGGCCTCAATTCCTCGCCATAGCGCACAGCTGGCGCATCCTTTGCGACAAGCGGCACGCAATCCTGCGCAGAGGAAGATACAGCCGCAGCCTCCCATTCAGCGTCGTCAAAGCCAGGCGCATTCCACCCAGGCATCTCAAGACGCGCATCGTATTCCTCGCCATCATATAAATCAGAGGAAAGTACTGGTCCTGTTGAAACGCGCCAGCTGCCATCGCTGACAATGCTCTCTCCCGTTCCGTCTTCATACGTCATTTCAAGCCTTAGCAACAGTTCCGGGTGCGGATGATATACATTGCGCCTGCGGAAAATAGTCAGATTGCCGCAGCACCAGCCATCTGCCAAAACAACACCGACGGCATTGCCTCCCTCCTGCAGCAACGAGGTCACATCGTATGTAAGGAACGGGATGCGCTGCTTGAAGTCCACCCAGCCAGGCTGAAGCAAATCAGAACTAGCCTTCTGCCCGTTGACGTAGCATTCAAACACACCACGAGCCGTAATGTAAAGACGCGCCTTTGCCACGGTGCCACGCAAGTGGAATTCCTTTCTGAAATACGGGGAAGGCGGCGTCTGGGAATAAACCGCCTTGTCAAACCAAATCCATTGTGCATTTTCCCAGGCCTCATTGCCCTCCAAAGTACGCTCAATTTTCACTGGGACGGAATAATCGGAGACCTTGCCGTCTTTGTCAAACACACGCACCGCCACCTCAACACACTGCCTCGGCTTCAGAGGCAGCGCTCCCCATTCATGCCAGCGGCTTTCTTTGCCTTCAACCTTGCCTGAATCCCATACAAGAGCACCGCTTTCATTCCTGGCGACGATCTGCCATGCAAATTGCATGAAATCCACGGGAGTGCGCCAGGATATATGCGGCAACCCATTGGAGACAAACACTAGTTGCGCTAGCTGTTTGCCTTCAATCTGTATGCAATCTGGCATGAAATTCAATGGTGTTTCCTGTATGCCCATATTGATTTTTCGTTTGTTGTTCTGCACGCTTGCTTCGCGCTGCCATTGGCCGCGCGTCAGAACGTTGGACTTCCATACGCGCCTTGCCCTGCAAAAGCCAGGACGTGTGGCGACAGATGTTTAATTGCTGTCTATGATGGTCTCTCCCTTTATGCTGCGGCCCTTTTTCCGCATTTCCCTGCTGTATTGCCTAGGCGCATATCCCGTGGCCTTTTTGAATGTTCGAGCAAAGTAGAACTGGTCGGAAAAGCCAGTGGAGGCGGCCACTTCGCCGATGGTCATGTCCGAACGCAGAAGCAGGTTCTTTGCCATCTTTATGCGCAGGTTCAGCAGCCATTCCATTGGAGTCATCTTGAATTCGCGGCGGAATTTCCGGTAGAATGTGCTTTCCGACATAAAGGCGTTCTTTGCCAAGTCGGCAACACTAATGTCATCCTGGAAATTCTGCGCCATATAGGAAGTGGCGGAAATCACATCGCCATGCGGGAACTGGTACTCCGTATTCTGCTGGATGTTCCGCAGTATCAGCACCAGCACCCTCATGAGTTCGGATTGCAGCAGAATATCCGCACCCTCCATCATCTTGTTTGTTTCCATTGCTATTGCATTCAAGGAAAGTTCAATCTCCAGCAATGTGCCAGGGTCAATATGTAAATCTGGCTTTTCCTCATGTTTGCCAAAAAGCACCTGGTAATGTTTCAGTTGTTTCAACTGCCGTTTCCATGACCTAAGGAAACTGGGACTGAATATAAAATTCATCAGGTAAAGCGGCTCCTCAAACTCATAGCGGTGCTTTTCTCGTGGTGCCAGGAGTATGACGCTTCCCGTGCTTATGGTTAGTCTTTGTTTTTTGAAGACATGGACTGCCTTACCGCGAATCACTACAGCCAACTCATAGAAATCATGGCCATGCATCAAGGTCGAGGAAGGATACTCCCTCTCGTCCTCTGGCAAATGCGCCACTTTCAATGCCGCTATATCTTTCGAGCCCGTTTGACCACTAAGACGCAAATAAGCACTTTTTGAACCGTTTTTCTTCATTGCCATGATTTATGGAGGTATTTAACTCACAAATTATAGCACTAGACGGATGGAAGTCCAACAAACTTAATGGACTTCCATTGAATGCCAACAAGCATAACAGCTCAGAATATGCTTATCTTTGTCTCCGAAATATTGCTGTAGAATATTGCCATGGACGAAGGGAAGTACCCCTGCTTCCTTTCATCTGCAAAGAAGCCCAATGCCTTGCCTTCCACATGACCATCGGCAAAAGACATATTGGCACGCTGCGCATGCCTGAGGTCAATCAAACCATTATCCGCATTGGTTACGCCATACCATGGCCGATATGTGTGCCAGGATACATTATATGCTTCAGTATATGTGAACACATCAGATGGAGTTGTAAGCCCTCTGATAAGAAGAATGGCTGTTGAGGTCTCCTGCCCTGGCTGTGTCAGTCTTGCAGAACGATCCCTCATCTGGCAATGGTTGGTGTCATTTGCGTATGGCACCGCATACAACTTGTAGAAACCAATTGCATCATTGCTGCCCACCGCTGGCGCAGCCACGGCTATGCTGGGGCAAATGGCACAGTCAAAACTATCCAGATACCTTGGAAACTTGCCTCTGTTGTCCATGGCAACAGCATCTGGATTCCGTCCCTCAATGAAATTCCAAAGGGAATTGCTGTGTCCATTGTCCCCCCTGCCCTTCAGCCAAAGGTATTCGTCATTGTCGTTGGCGTACAAGGTGCCTGCCAGCCCGCATTGCTTCAGGTTGTTGGTGCAACTAATTGTCCTTGCCTTCTCGCGCGCCTTGCTCAATGCTGGCAGCAGCATTGCCGCCAGTACGGCAATTATCGCTATGACAACAAGCAATTCAATCAATGTAAAGTTCTTTTTCATTTGATGACACTCCTTGATTTTTATTTATGAATTACGCTATGTTCCCCATGAGGGCAGGTTCTCAATGGGACTTATGGGACTAATACTCTTCACTTAGCGAGTTCTTCGCCAGTTGCCGTAGTAGCGACGGCGTCTCGCCGTCGCACCAAAGGCAAGCCTTTTGTAAAGGGTGTGCCTGTTGCACATCGCTATCGTTACGCGCCTTTTGCGATATGCTTGCCATTTGTGCGACGGCGGGAC
>JAFYGL010000434.1 GCA_017543165.1 Victivallales bacterium
AGGCGCGACAGAAACATGCCCGATGGTCATAATCATGCAGCGTCTTTGTCGCGCCCTTGCGGGCGCAGACTGTTATTTGGCTCGTCCCCAGGCTGCGCGCCCTGACGGGCGCTTGCCAGGGGTTAAGCATGGTTGCGCCCTTGCGGGCGCCGCCGCTGCGCGGCACTAATCTACCATCATGTGGAACAGAGCGTTAGACAACCTCACAGCAAAGTGGAGGCGGTCTCCGCCAGTTCGGAACGCTCCCCATGCACCAGCGTGACATGGGCGGCCAGGGGGCTTTCCAGGAAACGCCCAACAAGCCGCGTCAGCCCATTGGAACGGGCGTCCACGTACGGATTGTCTATCTGGGCAGGATCCCCAGTAAGGACCACCTTGCTACCAAGACCCACGCGGGTAATCGCCGTCTTGACCTCCAGCGGTGTCAGGTTCTGCGCCTCGTCAATAATGATGAACTGGTTTGGTATGCTGCGTCCGCGGATGTAGGTCAATGGTTCCACGCTGATTTCAGGGCAGTTCAGCACATCGTTGGGCAGCAGTCTGCCGCCGCGCCTGTCCATGGAGCGTATAAGCTCCAGCGCGTCATAGACTGGCTGCATCCAGGGCCGCATCTTGTCATTGATATCGCCAGGCAAGTAGCCCAAATCCCTGCTCACAGGCATGGTGGGACGGAACACCAGCAGTTTTTCATAGCGCTTTTGGCCGAAAATCTGCTGCAACGCGGCTGCAATTGCAAGCAAGGTCTTGCCAGTTCCTGCCCTGCCCGCCAATGTCACCAGCGTTATGGCAGGATCCATCAGCGCATCCAGCGAAAATGTCTGCTCTATGTTGAGACTCTTGATGCCGCAGGCAGTGCGATTCGCCTCGGACAGTTTCCTCAGCACACCCTCATTGGCATGGAAACGTGCGCATATTCCCTTGGACGGATTATCCTTCTCGTGCAGGAACGCATACTGGTTGCTGTGCATCTTGAAGCGCTTTGCGGGAACAGGCTCCCCTTCCCTCAATGCAGCCAATGTCTTCTCGTTGGTGGCGATGCACACCCAGCCTCGCATGGTGTCAGTATCCACAGGGGTGTCCTGCCCATAGTCCTGAGCCTCCAGTCCCAATGCATCCGCCTTCACACGCAGATTCACGCTCTTGGTCACAAGTATGGGCTTCTCGCGTTTCTTCCGCAGTTGCTCCGCCAAAATCAAAAGTGCCGCATCGGAACGTACACCTGGCTGCACTGGACTTGCCACCTTTATAATAGAGCCATTCTCCAGTTCCACGCCGTCCTTAAGGCTGCCCTTCTTGCGCAATTCGTCAAACGCAAGTGCCGCAGAACGTGCATTGCGGGCTGTTTCGTCTGTGCCGTGCTTGAAATTGTCCAAATCGCCAATCACTTCAATGGGCACCAGCAGTTTCTGGCCTGGGAAATTCCACAGCGCCCTGGCATCAAAAAGAAGTATGTTTGTATCAATAATATAAATGCAGTCCTTCATAACTTACAGCGAAAATAGTTTCCTGAATGTCTCTACCTGCCTCTTGATGGAATAGCCGCCCTTGGGCGCCAGCAGTTTGCCAGCCCAGTTCTCGCCGCATTGGAAGCAGACCTCGGTCTGGTACTCAAGCATTCTGGGGCAGCTCCTGAGACGCGGCATGAGCTGGTTCCAGTCGATATTGCCGTCCCAGGGCATCGCATGCAGGTCGCCATAGCCATTGTTGTCGTGTATATGAGTTGTGACAATGTGCGGGAACAACTTGTCCAGCGCGGCAGGCTCCTCGATTATGCCGTTTTCCCACCAGCTTCTGGGCATGTAGCTGGCATAAAGCTCCGCCTTCTTGCCAGGGAACGGCGCCATCAGATTGGCATGGCCCGTATCATAGCACACTCCCACAGCAGGACTGGATGAATAGTGGTTCACATAATACAGCACCTCGTCAGGCGAATTGGGTGGCTCAAAGGAATTCTCCACGGCTATGACAACACCGCATTTCTCCGCGACTGGAACCATGGCATCCAACGCCTCCAGCGTATTGCGCCGCAAGGTTTCCAGTGGGGTATGATACTCAGGCACCACATGGTAATAGGCGCCTGGATGCACAGTGTAGGTCTTCACACCAAAGTCAGCGGCAATCTGCAAGGAGCGGATATGGTCCGCAATCATGCGCGGCCTCTTCTCCTGCTCGATTATATTCAAGTCGTCATCCCTGCCGCATATTGCGTGCATTGCAACAAAATGCACTCCATATTCCTCGCATAATGACTTCATATAATCCAGGAACTCAGATTCAGCCAGGCACTTTCGTATAAGCGGGTCAGTAAATACGAAATGCTCAATGCCGTAATCCAGGTATTCCCTTATGATGAAAGGCCATTTCTCCTGTGGAAAATCCATCCAATGGAAATTATACGCCAAGTATGCTTCACTCATTTCATTATCCCTTAATTGACGCGGGGCCCCCGCGCCTACGATTACGCCCTTGCTACCTCACGTCAAAGGCGAAGAGGCGGCAGTTTTCATCGCCCCAGGTCTCCTCCAGCACCAGTCTCACGCCGAATGCCTTTGTATTCAGCGGCACCCTCACCAGGCGCTGGTAATTGCATGCCTCGCGTGCAGCAACGTTCCACTTGCCGCTGGCATCCAGTGTTTCAATGCGAAACGCCTTGACCAAAGTGCAAGGAGCATGCCTTGTAGGCAAATCCAGCGGATAGTTGGAGACGATATTGTATTTTTCCACCACGCCTGACCTGTTCAGGTCGCTGTCAAACACGATTCTCGCCAGCGATATGCTTTTCTCCTGGCCGAAAACATACTCCACATGGCCGCCTTTTTGGCAGGACCAGGCATTATCCTCGCCATCCCATGGCCTGTCAATGCCATTGCGCAATGGCTCAGGCTCGCCTTCTGATGCGAACAGTTTTGCCTCCAGGCTCAGTTGCGGCACAGCCCTTACATTGAATGGCAGCCATGCGTCGTCATCCATAAGAGCCTGCTTCAATTCGCCCACATGCTTCTCATAAACATCCCTGGGCAGTTCGCCATTGCGCACCGCGATTGCCGCCGCCGTGCCAGCCGCCTGCCCAAGTGTGGCACAGGTCGCCATGACACGTGTTGCGCTCAACGCGGCATGGCTTACGCTGATGTTGCGCCCCGCAAACATAAGGTTGCTTATGTTTTTGGAATAGATGCAGCGGTATGGGATGCCGAATGGCGATGGCGCAGGATGGAATATGGTGGGAGTGCCTGGATAGTTGAAGCCGCCAGGGTTATGGTCGTCCATCGTCCAGCCGCCATAAGCAATCAAATCATCAAAGCGGCCCTCCGCCCTCACGTCATTTTGATTAAGCGTGTAGTCGCCCACATATCTGCGGCTCTCGCGCTTTCCAGGCAGGAAGCCCACCCAGTCCAGCGTCCAGTTCTCGGCGCCATGGTCGCCATGGTTCTTCACATGGTCCCACACGCCGAACACGATTGGCAGGAGCCTGTCCCGCAGTTCCTCGGCATCATGAAGCACATCGTCCTCGCCTCCCAGTTCAATCCACCAGAAGTTGCTGGTGCCCTTGAAGCCATGGTCCCGCAGCGGCAGATCCTCGTCCCTCTCAAACTTGCGGGCCCATTTTGGCGGCGTGTATTTCACAGGATGAGGCATTTCCCTGACTTGCAGGAGGCAGCTCATTCCCATGGTCTTTTTGTCGGCGGTCTCGGGTTCGATGTCCTCGTTGTGCTCGGAACGCGCCTCCCTGCCAATGCGCCATTCCGCGCCTGTCATGGGTGCCAATATGGAATCGCCTGAACAATCCGCGAATATCCTGGCATGAAAAGTATGCCGCGTCTCGTTTGTCATCTGCCAGGCGCTGACGGATGCGATGCGGCTGCCCTCCATTTCCGCCGCCGTGACAGTGCAGTTGAGATACAAGTCCAGCCCTGGCTGGAATCGCACAAACTGGTACAAGACGCTGTCCCATACTGAAATGCAGGATTCTGGATTTCTATAGTTGTTCTCCAGATTCAGTTCCTCCACAAGCCCAGTCTCGCGGCGGTTCTCGCCATGGGCCCCGCATATCCACATGCGTATCTCGCTGGAGGCATTGCCGCCAAGCACGGGACGGTCCTGTATCAAAGCCACCTTTGCGCCATGGCGGGCAGCGGCGACTGCCGCGCATACGCCAGACAGGCCGCCGCCTACAACGCAAAAATCAACGGTATGGGTCTGCTCTCTCATATTTGCCAGTTACTTTCTGCGGCCAAACAGCCTGAGTATATAAAGGAACAGGTTGATGAAGTCCAGATACAGCGTCAATGCGCCCAGCACTGCAATGCTGCCGCCAGTGATGCCATTCTCCGCCAGGCGCCTGATCTTCTGGGCATCATACGCCGTCAGCCCCACAAATACCAGCACGCCAAGAATGCACAGCACGAAGTCAAATCCAGAACTCTTCAGGAAAATATTCACCACCGAGGCAATGACAATGCCGATAAGTGCCATGAACAAAAGACCGCCCAGCCTGCTCAAGTCGCGGTGTGTGACCGTGCCGAACAAGCACATTGCGCCAAAGGTGCCGCCAGTGACGGCAAACGCCTTTGTTATTGCAGTCATTGAATAGGCATACAGCAAGACAGACAGCGTGAAGCCATTCACAACCGCATACAGCAAAAAGCACAGAAACGCCATGAAGCCCGACATCTTGGTGGCAAGGAATGAAAGCGCCAGCACAAGAATAATCTCGAAAACGACCGCGGGCGTGTAAAGCTGTGCAATGGTGTCAGGCATCATATTCATCGCCGTGTAGTAGGCTGTCAACGCCGTCACAAACAACCCCAGCGTCATGATTCCATAGACTTTGTTGATAAGACTGGTGGTATTCGCGACCACCGCCTGTTCACTCCACTCTTGATTCTCGTACATAATGCTCTCTCCTCTACGTTAATTCCACAGACTTGGCTCCGTGGACACGACCATCCAGCAGCACCTTGAAAAGCACATTTTTCATTTATCCACGGATTTCCACAGATTTTCATTGATTACCTTTTTATAAATGAAATCAGTGAAAATCTGTGGAAATCCGTGGATAAATGGAAATCGTGCCTTCAGGGGTGTACCGGAAATACCAATGGCCTATTTCTTCCAGAATATCTCCAGGCTGCCTTCGCCAGGCAATTCAAAGACAAGTTTCGCGCCGTTTTGTTCCCATGCAATCGCCTCGCCATTGAACATGACATTGGCGACTTTGCCGTTCAGCAGCATCTCAGCATGCGCAGGATACTGCGTCTCCAGTTTCAGGTTGCCTTCCGCCGCCTTTGCATCCACAACCTTGAAGTTGCAGTCCAATACCGTATTTGCCTTGTTTTCGCAAATGGACAGAAGACGGCTTCCATGCCCCTTCACATCAAATACCATTTCGCCCTCAAACGGCATGGTCTCGCCACTGCGGGCATCCACAACCACATAGCCACCGTCCTGCAAGGCAATGTCCTTCGCATTGAACGCAATCTTCCTGCCCTCATCCTCCAGGTTGAAGAGGCCGACTGTCCTCACTGGCAATGCATCAAATGCCTTGGTGGCGAAGAACGGCGTCTTGAAATACAGGATGGAAGGCGTCTTGACCTTGTGGTCCCTGTAGTCATACCTGGCAGTGAATGTGTCGGCGCCGTTGTTGGGGCAGCAGACAGTCTTCTTCAATGCCGCCAGGCGCGGTGAATCAGGATGCTCGCTCAACTTGCCCGCAATCTCAATCATGGTATGGGTCACCAGGCAGAAGTCCAGGCAGAACATGGCCTCCGTGTCATTGAGGCCTGGGAACAGGCCCACGCTGTCGCTGTTCGGCACGAACAAATCGCCCGTATGGGTCGCCAGGCAGGCCACGCACCACTGGAAATTGGTGCGCACATAGTCCCACTTGCCGCCGCCGATGTCAATACCGTAACGGTAGTTGGTGTAGTATTCGCCCAGGAAAGGATTTCCCATCACAATGTCGCACCCTGTCTGGAAATGGGCGTATGGAGGCATTCTCAGGCGGAATTCCTTCAGCCACCAGTCCCTCATCTGGTATCCTGACTTGTCCTTGTCCCCCCTGTACAAATCATGGCTGTCCTCAAACGCATAGCTCCAGAAGTCCTGCTTGACGCCGTCAAAGCCGTATTCCAGCAGCAGCGTGTCCAGCGCGTATTTCAGATATTGGCGGGTCTCCTCCTTGCTGGGGTCCAGCGGTGCCGACCTGGGCACACGGTAGCTGTAGTCTATGAACCACTCTGGATGCTCCTGGTAGATTGGAGTGTGCTTGGGGCAGAAGCCGCCAATCCAAATGGCTGGCCGCATGCCAATCTTGCGTATCTCATCCGTGAAATGCCTCAGGCCATTGGGGAACTTGGCATGGTCAATACCTGCCTCGCCCTCGTATGGCACGCCAAGGCCATGTGCGGGGGGCACATTCACGGCATAGCCGTCGTCCACCTGTATCCACTCCACCATGGGGAACTCCTTCTTCAGATATCTGGCCTCCTTGAGTATCATGTCCTCGGAGATATTGCGGAAAAGCCCGTCATTCCATGAGCCCCAGACCATGGTGTACCTGTTCACTGGCGATGCACCGTACATGGGCGGCAAATGCCTGCGCAAGACTGCGGTGTAGCCATCGAATATGTGCTCCACGTCATCGGAATGCTCGGTAGTTCCGAGATACCATTCGTCCACCAATATCCTGCCTGGCGCCACCTCCATGGTTCCCAGAGCCTTGAAACTGGAGTAAATCTCCATCGTGACTGTGCCGTTCTCATGCCTGAGCAGGTAGTTGTGGAAAAACAGTTTCTGGCTCAATGTGCCGTGGACCAGCGCATGGCTGTCATTGTAGTTGCCCACCAGCACTGCGGGGAAAGGCTGATAAGGACTGCGCCCTATCCTCTCGCACACCACGCCTGGATCAGCCCAGCGGTTGCCTGCGTCAAAATCAAATTCGGAATCCTTTGCATCCTCGGATGTGCGCTTGTAGTCAATGGGGAATGTCATCTGCTCATAGATGCGGGGATTCTCATTGTGGTAGAAGAAATCGTCCCTGGCATTTCCGTTGAAATGCAAGCCCGTCAAACGCAAGCCCAGTTCATTGAGTTTCAGCGTCCCGCCAGTCTTGTTGGCAAACACACGCCGCACCACAAGGCCCTCTGGCACTTCATCGACATACACATCGTCCACTATGCCATTCTCATACTGCATGACAATGTGCGTATGCC
>JAFYGL010000435.1 GCA_017543165.1 Victivallales bacterium
AGGAAGAGCACCTTGTTCTTGAGGCCCAGCTTCATCGTATCGGCGCACATTCTGTTCACGACCTCGAAGCTGCGGTGGTATGTGCGCACTCCCTTGATGTCCACCTGCGGCAGATTGTACGGATGTGGCGCCATCATGTCGCAGCAGTTTATGTATGCCACGGGGCTGCGGCTTATTATGAAAACTGGATGGTATGGATCCAGTTCCTTTATGAAGTCATAGATGTACTTCAAATACATGGGCGAGACACCCCTGCATTCTGGCTCGTCGGAAAGATAGTAGCAGACGAAATTCAGGTTGCGTCCCTTTTCGATTTTCATCCTGTACCAGTCATAGACTTCCTTGCTGGGTTCCTGGTCCTTGAGCGCCTCTTTTGCCTCGGTGGTCTTGTCTTTGTCCAGAAGCTGGACACTGTAGCGGAAGGCCTCGAAGTCCTGGCATGGCAGTTTTTTGCTGGCTGGCTTGTAGCGTGTATCCATCAGGTTGCTGCACATGTACGTGGGATGCTTGGTTGGATTTGAGGCACCGTAGAACGAGCGAAGCACGATTGGCTTGCCATCAACGTAGAATTTGGTGTTGTCGATCCATGCGATGTGCCCCTTCTCTGGCATGTCCAGGATGCGGATGTGCGCCTGGCAGTCATATTCACCGAGGCTTGCCTTTATATGGAAGTCCTTTTCCTTGAATTTCTTGAGACTGATGTCGAAGGCGGCCTTTCCGTCCTTGACTTTCAGGTCAAGTTCCTGGCCTGCGCCGCTGAAGTGCACCTTGCCCGCATCCAGTTTTACAATGATTTCGCCTTTCAGGCGGCTTGCATCCTGTCCAGGGAAGAAGGCATTGCCGTATGCGGGGAGTTGTAAATTGAATGACAGCGGCTGGAATGTGACGCTGATGGGATAGAATCTTTCCGTCACCACTTTGCCGTCGGCATCGTACAGCCTCAGTTCTGTCCTGTTCTTGCCCAGTTGCTTGAATGTCGCGGGTATGGTGTATTTGTTGTTGTCGCGTCGCAGATTTTTCTCGCCTTTCTTCTTGCCGTTGATTTCCAGCGTGTAATTGCCTTCTACAGGGATGTTAAGGTTAAGTTTCAAATCGCCCTGGTATTCCTCGCCTTGCTTTCCCTTTGCTGCGAACAACGCCTCGGTTATGCTGTAGTCATGGGCTGCCTTCTTCATGGGGAGCCCGCCCATTTTCTTGAAGTTCTTGGATTCGTGGAACCAGACTTTCACCTTGCTCCTGCTGGCTGTCTCCAATTTATTGTTGCGCTGTATTCCAGTGCACACGTTCAAAAGCCATTCCTGTTTCCACTGGCTGGCAGGAGTCATGTAGAATGCCCGCAGCGGAATCTGGGCCTCCAGGGACCAGCTCTTTTCGCCGACATGGTATTTGGCGTTTATGATGGGATTGTACGGGTCAGGCCTGATGTTTCCTTGTTCCTCGTAGTACTGCGTCCATATTGCGCCGCCTGCCGCGAATACAAACTGATAGTATTCGCCATGATTGCCGTTGGGGGACATGAAAAGCTCCACCACGTCGTCCCGCCAGGGATTTGCCGTGTATTCCTTCTGGTTTGCCTTTAGTTGCGAAATATTCTCGTCGCTGATGGTGACGCCGAAATACACATTGTCGCTGTCTTGCAGCACGCGAAATTCAGGCTTTGCCGTCAATTTCGGTGCAGTGGATTTGATGGAAGTGATGTCGTTGTACGATTTGGCGTTTTGCCAGTCGGCCTCGTCCAGTTTTCCGTCAATGGTCAATTTCCCCTTGAGTGGACTTGCCTGGTAAGTTGCCGCGGCGTATGTGAGAATTGACAGCAGCAGCGCGATTGTCGTAAAAAATCTGGTTTTCATTTGTCTCCTTTCGCCTCGTCTTTCTTTGTTGTTTCAAATGGATATATATTGTTTGTCCACATAGGCTTTTTCAACTTGCCGCCTAGAACGACGCATTTGAAAATGAAGGTCTTGTCCTTGGAGGACACGCTCTTCAGGTCACATTCCGCTTTCCATTCCGTGGTTTCCGCGTTGGTGGGCTTCAGCGTGATGGAGTCATTGCCGTTGATGCGCACTGGATGCTGCCCCCTGAGGTCGTAGAATGAAATCGACACATCTTCCGCAGGCGCGGCAAGTTTTGCCGTGAATATCATTTTGTCTCCGATTGTGAGGTACTTTCTTTCCTGGAAGGCTGGCGATTCCATCTGGAAGTAGTTTTCTGGTTCTTTCACAACTTTGAAATACTTGAAGTTGATTTCATAGCCGTAGATTGTCAGGTCCAGGAGATTGACTATCTTTTCGAAGGGCACTGTCCGAGTGACATTTTGAATGTAGATGCCTGGCTGCGGTATGTTGATGGGGAAGTTCCTGCCCTTGTAGAAGTACAGCCAGAAGTTCTTGTATTTGACCGCGTCTGGAATATAGGACGCAATCTCGAATACCAGCCATGGGTAGTTCTTGTCAAATGGCACATATCTGCGCGTGGTGTGGTGTCCCTTGCTGCCGCCCTTGAATGTGAAATACGCCTCGCTGTCCTCCGTGGCTGGGGTAAAGGATATGTCCATCTGCGTGCTGAGCCATCCTTTTCGGCCTCCCTTTTCGGCGTCCAGCTGGATGTTCTCTCCATTTTCAATCCAAAGTGTATTGCTGTCTGGATTCTTGATTAGTTCTGCGGCGCAACAAAGCGAAATGCCCAAAGCAAGCAAAAGAAGTTTGTTCATTTTACACGTCCTGGTTTTGGTGGTGGTATTTGTCTAAAAATTGACGGTACTATAAGTAAATACTGCTTTCTTGCAAGGATAAAAAGAAGTGAGTTTGTTTTTTCGTTCCTTCTTGTTAGAAATCAAAATATTCGGTGTTATAATACGCTGTATTTCCAGTCAACTTTTGCTTGCTTAATCACAAAAATTGAAAATGAGATTTAGATACCTGGCATTTTTGCTGCTTGCATTGCTTCTGCTGCCATTGCGGGCGGATGAGGCGAAGTCAACAAGGCGCATTTTATTCCTCAATTCAAGCGACAGTCGTTCCGCTCCCTATTATGAGGTGCTTGTCGGGTGCAACCGCGTCCTCGCCGCCTCCAAAAACATACGCATCCAGGCAGATTATGAGGATTTGAATCTGACATATCCCAATTCTTATACTGTCGAGGAAATGGCATTGAGAATGGGACCCATTCTCCAGCGTCTGAAGGGCAACTACTATGACATGGTTGTCACGTTGGGGCAGGGCGCAGTCGATGTGCTGGCCTCATATAACAACTATCTGTCGGACGAGGTGGGGGTGATAGCCGTCGGCGAGGTGATTGATTCGTCCAAGCTTCTCAATTTGCACCGCAACTTTTCCGAAGTGTCCTGCGAGGCGGGTGAGGAAAAATGCTTTGAATTGATTTTTAATCTTCTGCCTGGAACAGATTGCATTTTTTTCGTCTCCAGCAGTACGGCGGAAGGACATGCAAGCAGGGAGCGTGTGAACAAACTGCTGCCAAAGTATCCAAAACTGAAATGCGTTTTCCCTGAAATCGGCGTGAGTACGCTAGACGAAGTGGCGGACCAGATCGAAATCAAGGGAAGGGGCACGGTGGTTATTTTGGAGGGGTGGAAAAGCAATGTCAAGGACCAGCTTGAACTGGAGGCTTTCCTGCACAGGCTTAGGAAAATGCGGGCATATACGTTTACCGTCACTGATGGAATATTTGAAAGGGAGGCACTGGGCGGCGCTTTTGCCAAATCGGGTGACATGGGAGCGGCTCTGGGCAATGACATACGCGAGGCATTGAAGAGAGGCAATGTATGCACAGGAGAAAAGCAGAGGGTGCTTGCCCGCAACTTTGTGAACAGCATCGCATTGGATAGTGCGGGAATATCCATGGAGAATCTCCCCCTGGGCATTAGAAGGCCTGATTTGAACGAGTTCTTCCAGAAGGGGCAGGTCAAGACATTCACCATTGCCATCTGGAGCACAATCGGGGCACTGGTGCTGCTGATGGTGTTCGCCTTGAAGATGTGCTACAGTCGCCGCTTCATGAAAAGAACCAAGGCAATGCTGAAATTGATGCCGAGCCGCGTCATGGTCAGTGACGCCAATGACAAAGTACACATGCTTCACTACAATGACTACTTGAACTTCTTTATGCTGGGCAAGCGCTTTGACGAAATGCCCGTGGCGATTTTGGAGGAATTGCGCTCACGGGCACGCGGCGTTATTGAAAGCCAGGAGAATTATCTGGGCACTCAGGAGATGGAGGGACGCATCTACAAGGTGGAGCTGCTTTACATGTCAAAGGAGAAACTTGGCTTTGAGGCTGTGCTATGGCATCTGGTGGACATAACGGACTACGCCATCGCCTCCAGGCATTCCCGCCGCGACGCACAGCAGAAGAGCAACTTCGTGGCCATGCTGAGCCATGAAATGCGCTCCCTGCTGGATGCCATAATAGGTCATTCGGAATTGCTCCAGCAGAAGAATCTGGATGAAAAGGCACGCGACGAGTACTTGTACAATATCAATGCAGTGGCAAAGACGCTTAATACCTTGCTGGAGGAAACAACTGATTTGACCAAGTTGGAAAACAATACCCTGGAGACGCATCCAGTGCCCACTGATGTCAATGAAATTGCCAACGAGGTGACAAAGACGTATTTGACGCTGGCAAATGACAAGGGGCTGTATCTGCGCTTCGAGCCTGTGCCTGAACTTCCCAGAGTGATGATTGACAGTGCCCATTTGAGGCAGATACTTTCCATCATCGTGAACAATGCGGTGAAATATACGGAGCGCGGCGGTGCGGTTGTCCGCATAAAGCACAGCTCATCCCAGAATGGCAATGGAATCAATCTTATTTTTGAAGTGGAGGATACTGGAGTCGGCATTGCGGACGAGGACAGGCGCGGCGTATTCGAGCCATTCGAGCATGGCAACATCGAAAGCAAACTGCGCAAGAAGCAGGGCAGGTTTGGGCTGGGACTTCCAGTGGCGCGCTCGCTGGCACGCTACATTGGCGGCAATGTTACCTTCGTCAGCACCAGGACCAAAGGCTCGGTCTTTTCCGTTACATTCAATGCGCTTCCCCTCGCAGAGGAAAAGAATGAAGCTCCTGAAAAGGCGCAGCCCAAGGATGTGGCGGTCTTCAACAGGGCGATTGTCGTGGCTGAGAATCCTGTCACCAGAAGCATGTTCGCCTCCATGCTGCGTGGCCGCAAAATCGAGGTGAGGGAAGTGGCGTCCGCAGACGAGGTGCTGGGGGCATTGGTGGACTTCCCAGCCGATATTATTTTCACTGAATATTCAATGGCGGACATGGCAGGAGATGAACTGGCGCAGAAACTCCATTGCAGTCCAAAATACTTTAATGTAAAGGTGATTGCTGTGACGGCGGATATGTCCTGTGCCGACAAGAGCGGCGATGTCTTTGACGGCATAATTTACAAGCCAGTCACCAAGAAGAAACTTGCCTTGCTATTTGAAAGGCTTGCAAAATAAGTGGACAGTGGACA
>JAFYGL010000436.1 GCA_017543165.1 Victivallales bacterium
CCATCCGCTTGAAATGGGAGGCAGTAGCGGCCATTTGCCAGGACATTGCAAAATGTAAGAAATAACCACATTCCTTGGCGAGCGCCTAGCAGGCACTTTACGTTTTGTGGCTTTCTATTTCCCTACCACCATTGGAGATATAGCATATTCAATATGCCCAGGCATCTCTGGTAAAGCCTCACCAATTGATATGCGACCTTTAGCCAAAGGGCATTATACCTCTCCCTTGCGTGCGCGTACATTGTTTTGGGATGCTTCCCCCACCCACCTTCCACTTCTAACATAGCCCTTGAAATACAGGTTTGCAAGGGGAAAAAACAATATGTCTTCATTACTGCACTTTTTAGCGAATTCACTAAAATTCACTAAAAAGTCATGATTCTTATAGGAAATGCAGAACATTTTTAATGCGCTTGCATATCGCTTGGTGAGGCATAACCGTCTCTGAAACATATCAGCCAATAAAAAACACGGCGGCTATTGTCCATTGTTCTTTTAGGAGTATATTTTGGCAATTTAAGCAGTTTGAAAACCCAAACATAAACGGAGATTGGAAAATGACAGGACGCTTGGTATTGGCACTTGTTTCACTGTATTGCGGGATTGCGCTGTTTGCGTTTGACATTGTGAGGGAAGGGGAGCCCCGTGCACAGATTGTGGTGGAGAAAGGCAATGCCAATTCCCTGGCGGCGGCAAAGGAACTGCAATATTTCGTGGAGAAGATGTCAGGCGCGAAGTTGGAGATAGCGAATGAGCCAGGCAAGGAGCTGCAACCTATTTTCATAGGCGCGAAGAAGCAGGGCTATGCGCTGCCCCAGTTCAATGGCAGTGGCTATGACATTCTTATTGGCAAGGACTATGCTGTGCTGGCGGGCAGCAACATTTCGTATGACTGCAAGTATAATGAAGCAGGCGTGCTAGTATCAGGTTGCAATGATAATGGAGATATGCACGCAGTAAGTGCATTCCTTGAAAATCTTGGCGTGCGTTTCTATGGACCAGGCGACGAAGGCACCATAATCCCCAGGCGGAGCACAATTGCACTGGAGCCTGGGCGCACCACGAGGCAGGCGGTCTTTTCTCGCCGCGAGTATTTTGGCACGAATGGCGTGGACGAGGCGACGCAGCAGTGGTTCCTGCGCATGAAATGCGGCGGCAGGACGCCTGCGGTGTACGGCCATACGCTTGATGCGGTGCTGAAGGAGGGCGATGCGCCGCAAAACTGGCTGGCGGAGGAGGAGAAGGGCAAGTTGTTCGCCGACGGCAACATACCTCGCTACACCGATGCTGGCTACCAGAGGGCATGCGTGGCCTGGGCACGGAAGTTCTTTGACGCGCATCCTGAAGTCAAGCAGTTGTCCCTGGGCGGGCCAGCCTCATCCTTGTGCAAATATGACTGGCGCGATGTGGAGAAGTACAAGGAACTGGGCCTTTCCGACCGCCAGGGCTACTCCAACATGATATTTGACTTCTACAAGACGGTGGCTGGCGAATTGAAGAAGAGCCATCCTGACAGGGATATCATCTGGTATAGTTTCA
>JAFYGL010000437.1 GCA_017543165.1 Victivallales bacterium
GAGGCATTGATCCTGGTCGGCAACTACCTGGGAATCAAGGGAAACTGCTGCATCACCCCTCCATTCAATGCGACCTCCATTACCGATGTCCTTACAGGGGAAACAATCCCCCCGACCGAACTGCAGAAACTCAATGTCCCGATTCATCATGTCAGGCTCCTGCATTTGACAAGATAATTTGTTCCTTCATCCATTTGCCCAGTCCCTCTTGTTCGCTTTCATTTTAACTTGCATTTTATATGCTATTTTTCATCAATTATTTTGTGATAATATGATATTAATACAATATTTTATAATTTCTAAAAAACCGATTTAATAATTTGACAATGCCAATATCCAGTGCATATTACGCCCATTACAAAAAACAGGCTAATGAAAGCACAGGAGACATTGCATGGAAAAAGGCAGAAAGGAGAGGCATATCAAGGACACGGTGGCGAAGCTCTATTTGCAGAATCCCGAGCTGGTGGCGGACCTTTTCAACGTGTTCACTTTCAAGGGGGAGAGGCGTGTCTCCGCGGGGATGCTGAAGCCCTTTCCCACGGAGGAGGCCGCGGTCAGGCTGGACGCGGCGGGCAACGAGACGACAGGGCAGGTGCGCAGGGACTTGTCATACATCGCCTACACCGACAGCGTGGCGGTGTACTTCCTGTGCGTGGAAGTGCAGAGCACAGCCGACTGGACAATGCCCGTGCGCGTGATGCGCTACGACGCCGCCAGGTACCTGTACCAGATAGACATGCGCAAGGGGCAGGGGAATGCCCCGCTGCTGCCCGTGTTCACGCTGGTGCTGAACCTTAGCAGGGGACCATGGAGGGGGCCGCGCTCCCTGCACGGCATGATGGGGGACATAGACGGCAGGCTCAAGAAAGCTGTCTCCAACTACAGCATCAACATAGCCGACCCCTACACGGCGACCAGAAAAACGCTGGAGATGCTCTGTACAGAAATCAAAGATGTGCTAATTTACTTCCGCGCATCGAGGCACAGGACGGGCGTCGCGCGCCTACTGCGGAAGGGGCACGCCGCTTCCCTTTCAGAGAGGGCGCTCAATGTGCTCAATACATATCTGGATACGAAATTGGAACCGCAAGACAACGACGGGAGGAATACTAGGATGTGCGTGGCATGGGAATATTTCGAGCAGCAGGCAATCAAGAAGGGACTTGCAAAGGGACTCAGGGAGGGACGCAGGGAGGGACGCAGGGAGGGACGCAAGGAGGGACATGAGGAGGGACACGAGGAGGGACTTGCAAAGGGACTTGCAAAAGGAGTTGCAAAGGGGCGCAAGGAGGGATGCGAGGAGACCTGTGAAAAGTTTGTCATAGGATCGCTGGAAAACAACCTAGACTATGAAACCATACACAGGATAACAGGCCTGTCCCTTGTGAAAATCAAGAAGATCGCAGCCTCTGCGAAGGCATAGACGGCAAGTGAAATTTGCCGCAACCAAAGTTGAAAATTTCATGCCTTTGCTGTTCGGCAACAAAATGTCTCAAACAACAAGAAAAAGAACAATAGTAGTACAGATTTTCACAGATTTCATCCAGAAATCCTGTGAAAATCTGTAGAAAAAACATGCCTAATAGATGAACTGAATAGTTACCACTGCGAAGATTTGAAATCACTCTGACACTGGCTTGAAGTCGTATGTGCATTCAACCGTCGCCTTCTGCACTGGCTTGCTTAATTTGATGCATAAGCGTGTCGGTGAAATGCGTTTTGGATTCTCAATGTATTCCTCTTCCAGTCTCCATTCAGCACCAGTTACGGCAATGCTGGCTGCCACAATGGACGTATTGTCATGGAAATCCACATTTGAATTGGAATTTATCCTGTATGAAGAGCAGGTTACGATTGCATCCTCAAAAGTCTGCGGGCTGTTGAATACCACGTTGTCGGTTACAATTACCCTTCGCGCGGCATGGTCAAAGGTGAAGCGCCTTGTAAGTGAAACCAGTTCCGCCACATCATAGCAGGAAGTCATATCTATGAGAATGGAGCTTTTCCCTGAAGTGAAAGTGCTTTCCTTGATGATGCCTTTCGCACTGGCGCCTTTCAACTGAAGCCTGCCTGCGACTACTGGCACATCATGGCCGTATGAGTTGAGGACCTTGCTTTCATAGCGCTCTGGGCTGAAAGTCCTGCGGGTATATACCTCGCCGCCTGGGTCGCAGATGAATGGCACTTTGTTCGCGACAATTACATATGAACCCACGTCATTGTGGTTGTGCGCCTCATTATTGTGTCCGCCCTTGATGGAGGCGCCGAAGGTGTTGCCGCTCTCGTCGCTTGAACGGCAGATCAGCACGCCTGCCTTGTCGAAAAACGACACTGGCGGGATTTTATATCTTGCAGCCGCGGCCACATGCCTGTCCTCTGCAAAGGCAATAATTGCGAACTGGACCAGACTTTTGGGGAAGAATGTCCTGGTATCGACTGGCTTCATCAATAATTCAGGATAGTGGCGTTGAATTATAGCCAGGTTGAATTGTCCTGGCTCGGCTTTCATGCCGCAATCCGCGTATGCTGGCGCGATGCCGTCTTCAATCATTATGCTCCTGGCAAATTCGCAGCATTTGGGAATAACTGGGTCATCATTGAAGATGTTGAGTTTGCCATTGGTTGAGGCCAGAACGATTTCCGCCATGGTCAGATAATGCCCAAATCTGTATGACCAGTAGCCCAGCCCTTCGGAGCAGTATCCATCCGAGGTAAAGCCCCTGTAGAAGAACTTGTTGGAAATCTCCATTGCGGCTAGCACCTCGGCCCTGTCATGGCGTGATTCCATAAGAATCAGACTGGCGCAGACCAAATTGCAGGTGCAGACCGCGTTCCAGTTGTAGATGCTTGTCATCCACCATAATCCAGTTATGATTTTGCCTGTGCGAATGGCGTTCTGGTATGGTGTGATTGCGCGCCTGAATACCTCATTGCGTATGCGCTGGCGTGTCTCCCGCCTCAATTTATCCTGCAGGAACCAATCCACATACGCAAGGATTGCCGCCACGGATGAGCATGACAGATCAGGATAGAGTTCCTCATTGTTGAAATTCGTCAGTTTGCTATCATGGGCGGGCAGCACCCAGCTTTTCTGTGAAAGGAACTGCTCCAGGAATTCCTCCAGTTTTGGCATGAAACGGCCTTTGTTTTCTAGGCATTCCGCCAGTGCAAGCTGGACAATCCATGAGACGCGCTTGTTGTTTACCGCCTCGTAATTGGTGCGGTTTCCATTTTGTGAGAACTCAAGGTAGAGTTCATCAGCAAGTTCAGGGAATGTCTCCTTCAGTAGTTTGGCAGCCGAATTGATGGCTTTAATGCCCTGCCTTGTGCCTGCCAGTTTATCCCAGATGTCACGCTTTGAACATTGTTCACCCACGCCCATGGGCTTTTCAGGCAAGATTTTCTCCAGTTCAAGAATCCTTTCTTGCTCAATTTCAGGGAAACGCAGGTTCTGGCTCTTGTCTTGCGTTGTCGTATTCATGTTCTTTGGCTCA
>JAFYGL010000438.1 GCA_017543165.1 Victivallales bacterium
TGAACTGGAGGTGCTGGAGGCCAGTTCAGGCGCGTATATGCTTTTTCCATGGTTCACCAACCTGGGACCCTCATACCAGCAACAGCGAAAAATACGCAGTGGATACTATGTGGTGAATGTATTGGAAAACAGCAAGATGAAGGGCACAGGCAAGGCATTCATGAACTTGCGTGTATTCAATGCAAAGGTGAAGATAAAGAACCTGCGCATGGTCAAGGAACCAAGATACAGATTTGATGTGCTGTACATGGGAAACAACATTGGAAGGCCGCTGCCAATGTCAGCCGTATTGGAAATGACGGCGGCCTCAAGGGAAGGGGCTTTGCCTGAAAAGGTGCGCGTGAACTTGTATGACGCCATTGAAAACGAGCCCCTTGAACTTAACGGCAAGCGTTCCATCTACCTGGAAAAGCGTGACAACAATCCAGGAATGCTTTATGCCAATCCCGAAATCACCTCAATGGGCAACCGAAACATGAATGGCGGCACTGTGCTGATGATTGCGGAGGGGCTGCCTGTGCCTGTTATGACATGGCTTCCTTATATTTGGGAGCAGCCCGCCTTGAAGAGCGTTGCAAAGGCGCTTCCAAATAGTCTGGACTGGATAAACGACATACGCACCGAGCACCCGCGAATATTCATCAACAAGGACACCATCCCCCGCATCCGCGAATGGGCAAAGGAAATCGACTGTAGCCAGATTCTGCTGGATGCGGAAACTTTCCAGATTGATGAAAACAAGCGGGTGAAGGCACGTGGCTACACAGGGGACAAGAAACCATACGGCCAGCAGGATGTGGAGGTCCTGATACCCTGCGAGCCTGAGGCTATGACCTGTGCCATCGCCTACATTCTCACTGGCGAGAAAAAGCATGTGGACAGGTGCTTCTACTTCCTGAAGCACTGCCTCCGCGCATACCAGGACTGCGCTGCAAAGAGGACGCGCATCAACTGGTTCGGGTTGAAGCGCATTACTGCAATGGCCGCTTTCGACTGGATATACAACGAATTGCCCGAAGTCGAGCGCAAACGGTGGCTGAAGGACTTCATAGATGTGAACATAAAGTACGCCAGGCATGGCTGGCATGGACCTTTTTTGGGCGTCAATGGAGGCGTTGGCACAGTAGGTGGCTTCTACGGCGATGCCAACAATGAACTATTCATGGGCGTGCTTGCCTACAAGGAAGGCGTCTGCGACGAGCTGGCTCTGGACATGCTCAAGGAAGGCTATGACAAGTACATGAAATGCATGAACTACAGGGACAGCGTGGCGGAGGACGATGGCATACTCTCCACTGTCGCAATGGGGTATTCGGCAGGGCAGTATCCATGGGCGAG
Organism: Victivallales bacterium; assembly: GCA_017543165.1. Next base: position 1,339 of record JAFYGL010000438.1, read on the forward strand.
CTATGATTTCCTGGCCTTGTGGCGCACTTTGTTCAAGAAGGACATTGTCCTGCCAAAGTTCACTCACCTTATGTATTATGGCGAATGGTTCCAGTGGAACATGCTGCCAGGAAAGGGCAATGTGAAAATACGCGAATTCGGCCTGGCGGACAATGCCAAGATTGACATGATGATGTGGCCCATTTCAGGTCATCTATACTACATTGCCTCCCTTTATGGCAGGGACTACCCTGACGAGGCTGCGCAGATTGCCGCCGCGATTCAGCGCATGGATGGCAAGTACAATGTGAATTTCTACAAGGCAAGGGAAAAAGTGCAGAAGCGCACTACGGCTCCCAAATACTACGAGACCTTCTTCAGGCGTCTTCTTGCGTATGGCATAAAGGACACGCCCCAGCTCGCCCCTGAAAATGCGGCGCATGCAATGGCACGGCATTTTCCCAGCGGCGGCGTCTTTTTCATGCATGGCAACGAACCAAAGGACAAGACCTACGCCCTCTTCAATGTGGGAAGTCGCCTGGTCGCCCACAAGACGCGCGGCGATGAAAACCACTTTTCAATTTTCCGCAAGGGTTATCTTGCAATTGATTCTGGATATCGCTGCGATGCATGGACTTTTCAATACAAATACCATCATTCTTCCGTGGCGCACAACACCATGCTCATTCATGATCCTGATGAGGTTTTCGAGGATGACATCAAGAACATAAAAAGCGGCGTTATACGTTTTGCAAACGATTGGAAGGATTCGCCAGAGGCAAAGGGCATGATTGATGAGATGATGCCATATATAGGCGGGGCGCAGGGGGGCCAGAACAAGCCACTGGGCGGCAAGTGCCGCGCTTTCTCCACCAATGAGCATTATTCCTACATTGTGGGAGATGCCACATCTGTATATTCAGACAGGAAATGCGCCGAATTCACTCGCCAGTTCCTGCATTTGCAGCCAGATGTGTTTGTGGTTTTCGACCGCGTGGAGGCTAAAAAGCCTGAGTTCAAGAAGGAATGGCTGCTGCATTTCCTGGAGGAGCCGCAGGTGAATGGCAATGTGACCGAGGCAAGTGTCAGCGACGAGGGCGGGCATATCCGCTGCACCAGCTTGCTGCCCATAAATGGCAAGATTGAGAAAATCGGCGGGCCTGGCAAGGAATACTGGGGAGGAAAGGTCAATTGGACTGCGCCGAACAAAGTGCTGGACAAGGTGAAATACGGCGGCAAATGGCGCATCTCCTTTTCACCTGCAAGCCCTGCCAAACGCGATTATTTCCTTAACGTCATCGAGGTTGGCGACCAGCCTGCCAAAGAAATAAAATGCAGCGAAAACAAGGATACCGTTACATTGAACATGGTTCTGCATGACGGGAAAAAGGTGCAAATCATCTTCAACAAGGACGGCGATGTCGGAGGCAAAATAACGATAGATTCGCTTTCCCACCCATTGGCGCAGCAAGTCCAGCCTCAAGCAGGATTTTTGTTTTAGGCTCTGTTCCCCAAGAGGGTATTTTCGGGGACGAGTTCTGCGCCAGTTGTGTGCCTTGCGGACGTCGCTACTACAACTGGAGCAGAACTCGTCCTCGAAAATACCCTCTTGGGGAACAGAGCCTAAAACAAAAATCCTGCTTGAGGCTGGACTTGCTGCGCCAA
>JAFYGL010000439.1 GCA_017543165.1 Victivallales bacterium
CTCAATTGCAGATACTCCACAGACGACTATCCAAAGGATATATTCCATTTCAGGCGCACACGGAGTGAAAGGCAGAAACAACTGAACAACGAGACCAGGGAACTTTTCAAGCAGATGGTCATCGACATATTCGGCACCAGCATAGACGATGTGCCGAAATCGGTGCGCTCCGCAATGGAACTCAGCAAGTTCGACGGCGAGGGACGCCCGCTCACCGCACGGCGCATCATGGCGGTCAACAAGGCCATCCTATCCGCCATGAAAGGCGTCAACAAGCTGCTTGGCCTTTCGGGGGCCGCCGCAGGGAATGTCGCCATGATTGTCGCCAGGGGAAGTGGAATACTTGCGGCTAACGAGCCAGCAAATGAACTGCAACAACGAAGCACTCGTCATGTAAAGGCGCAAGTCACGACACATATCGCAAATGAAATGTACTCCATCATATCGGAACACTCCAGAATTGACGCGGAAACTGGCACTTTGCTGGTTGGCAGAAACTTACAGTTCGACAAGGATATCGTGCGCGCCGAGGTCATAACGCTCAAAGGCAAGAAGATGTCATCTGATTCTACCAAGGCACGCAATGAACTTGTGCAATTCATCACAGGAAGGAAACGCGCTACTTTCGATGAAGCGGACAACCAGACAAAACTCAAGGCCTGCATACTAATGTGCCTCGCCCAGCAAGGCGCCTTTGGCTGCAGCATATCGGCAATAGGCGCTGCATTCGATCCGAATGGAAGTATTTCGCGAATAATGCCAGGCTCCATGACTCATGAAGGCTCAACTATGCTACAGACTTTCGCCCTGACAAAAGACAAGCAGGGAAACATCACAATTGCCGCCAAAATAAGATATACAGCCCCCGTTCAGTTGGGCTTGAGAGACGGCGAAAACCACTTCTATATGAAAAGGACGGACGCCAAGGAGAGCTACGTTGAATACAAGATGGAAATAAAACTTTCGACTGCTGATATGGATAAACTTTCGTCGGCCGATTGGCAACATTATGACAAGACAGAAATCAGCGCCACAGAAAACAACGAAGCCCTTCCCAATCGTTTTGAAGAGGCGGCTAACTTGATACCAGAGGCATTCAAATACACGGGCGATGTGAAGGTGTCCTGCCATATCCATGCCCAGGAAGTCAGAGACATCTAGACTGTGGACTGTGGACTGTGAGAACGTTGGGTGCCCGCGGCGAAAAGCCGCGGGTAGAACTGCGCCTTCCAAACGCGGGGCTTTTCGCCCCGCGCACCAAACTGTCCACTGTCCACTAGGAGGTATAACACCTGATGAAATATAACGAATTGATGGAAGCCTTTGCGGCAAAGTGCGGCCTTCCTGGCATTGACTTGAAGGACGGAGGCGTTGTTTTGGAGTTCAATGGCATCGCCGTGGCATTCTTGGAAAATGAAGCCATTGATTCAATCCTGCTCCGCGCAGTAATCGGAACGCCGCTACAGGAAGTAGATGGAAATATAGCCAAGCAGATGGTGCGGGCGAATTATGCCCTGTGCAACGTCTGCGGCGCCACGCTCTGCCAGGATCCAAACACCAAGGAATATGCCGCCGTCCTGACTATTCCGCTTGAAGTTGCGGATGTCAATTTGCTGGCGAAGGCGGTCTTCAACATGGTGGCAACCGTCAGCAAATGGAAGGATATTATCGCCTCAAAAGACGCATGGCAAAATGCGGGCGACTATTCCAGTGGGACATAACCGCTATTCTCCACCAGGTTCTGTCCAGCAGGCGATTGCAAGAAATCCACGATTTTGCGGATGTTGTCCGTCCTTGGGCGCACCGTGACGATGTAAGCCGTGGCAATGTGCGGATAACGGCCGTTGCGTATGTTTTCCACTGTGGGCGCGATGCCGTCTATGGACAGTAGTTTAATCTTGTTGTTCTGCAAAAGTTCCGTGGCATAGAAGCGGAATGAGAATCCCAGTGCGGAACGGAAGTTGCGGTAGTTGGCTGTATCGTTTATTATGTCGCCCATGCCGCCGACGCGGTCTTTCTTGAGAGGCGGCATGATTGGCGTGTCTCCCATGAGACGCTGGAGCGTCGTCTGGCTGCCACTGCCCTCGTTTCGCTGGAATGCAATGATTTTCGTGTCCCATTTGCCTTGAATCTGCCGCCAACTGGTGAATTGCCCCGAATAGATGGCCTTGATTTGCTCCGTGCTCAGGTTTTCCACTGGATTGTGCGCATTGACATAGAAGACAAAGGCGTCACGGCAGAATGGCGTCATCTCGTAGGCCAGTCCAGCTTTCGCCGCCGCCTCCTGCTGCAATTTGGAGGGCGCCAGGGCAAATATCATGTCGCATTCGCCAGCCAGCAGTTTGCGGTATATCTCGTCAGAGCCATTGAGATTGACATACTGGTATTGACTTGCGATTTCACGGGGGTACATCGCCTGGGCCAGCGCCGCGTATATGGGATAAAGGGCATACGCGCCGTCTATTTTCGGCAAGTCGTTCTTATTTAGGCGAAAATCTTCAGGAATATCCACCTTTGCCAGTTTGTTGCCCTCGGCAAAAGGCCTGTATTGAACCCAGTGGACGGTCTGCTCCACCATAGGGAAGCGCCCTTCCGTCCACCAGTAGTGACACCAGATGCAGCCAGCAAGCAAAATCGCGGCCAGCATCATGATGTATGAGACACGGCGCAGATTTCGCACTCGCCACAAGACGCCAATAGAACACAGGAATGCGCCAAGACATAAAAAAAGCCAGCACAATTCAGGCAACGCGCGATTGACCAGGAGAAGGCCAATCATGAGCGCTCCGCCCGCCCACAGATAAAGAAGCACGATTGCAATTATTATCTGCAAAAACAAGTTGATGACATTGGCTAAGACAGGATGATTTTCTCTGAAGTTGCTCATGTTTTTATTTGACAGGTTTTTGTGTTTTGTCTAGTTCCCTGGTTGAACAATTTTAATGAAAATACAATAAAATCATCGTA